>JBDTDY010000411.1:0-2975 GCA_039922835.1 Ornithinibacter sp. | reverse complement strand
TGGAGGTGGCTCTCGATCTCCTCGAACAGGCTCTCCGGCGCCGACCCGGTCTCGAGGTAGGCGCGGCAGGCGTCGGTCGTGATCGTGAAGCCGGGGGGCACGGGGATGCCCAGGTTGGTCATCTCGGCGAGGTTCGCGCCCTTGCCGCCGAGCAGGTCCTTGAGGTCCTTGTTGCCGAACTCGAAGTCGTGGACGAACGGTTGCATGGGGCTCTCCTCGAGACGCACCTGTCGTGGATACTACAAAACGTAGTACCCACGATAGCCCTGGCGGAAGGCGCACTGCCCCGCGGGTCGTGGCGGGTCACCCCACCTCGAGCACGAAGCGCTCGCCCTCCGGGCTGAAGCCCAACCTCTCGTAGTAGGGAGCGACCATCCCCGGCGCGGTGACCACCCGATGGAAACCCTTGTTGCGGAACAGCCCAGAGCGGCGGAACACGAACTCGCCGGGGGTGAAGTCGCGGAACCGCGGGGTGACGTAGTCGAGGTCGACCTCTGCGGTGCCGCCACCGGCGTCGCGCACGATGATCGCGCCGGCCGTCTCGTCGCCGCGCTGGACCAGGTATGCCGTGCGCCCGGCCGTCCCCTGCTCGCCGAACGCCGGGAAGAACCGAGCGATGTCGCTGCGATGCACCCCCAGGAAGTGCTGGAGGTAGGCATCGTCCTCGTTGACCTCCAGCACCGTGTATGCGTCCGTGTCGCCTCGCTCGCGCAGCATCCGGGCGATGAACCAGAGGTTGATGGCGGTCAGCGCGACGTTCATCGCGACCATGGGCCAGACGCCGACCAGGGCGTTGAACCCGACGAGCATGAGGCATGCCACGGTGTTGAGCGCGCGCAACCGCAGCATCCTCGCCTGGAGCAGCGAGAAGACGAGCAGAGCCGATCCGACCCACCCGAGCGCGTCGACCCAGCCCATCGCTCAGCCCAACCCGAAGCGCACGAGGACGCTCGTGGTGATGACGGACTCGCCCGGCTCGACCGGCATGCTCGCACCGGACTCAATCTTCGCCGCGAGCATCCGAGGCGTGGGTTCGTGGGAGAGAGGTGCCTCGCTGACTCGCAGGACGGGACCGAGGTCGCGACCCGCCAGGGCGGCATACTGCTCGGCCCGGGTGCGGGCGTCGGCAAAGGCTGCGGAACGGGCCTCGCGCAGGAGAGGAGCCGGGTCGAGCACGTCGAGGGTCACGGCGTCGATACCGAGTGCGTCACCGGCCGCACCCGCCAGGGCCTGGAGGACGGCCCCGGCACGGTCCCGGTCGCGCACCGTCAGGCGCAAGGTCTGGTGCGCCGTGTATCCCACGATTCCCCCTCCCTGGGGGTCCCACCGCGTGCCGATCCCCATGCCGGTGGTGCGCCGGTCGACGTCAGCGACCCCGTGGTCCGCCGCGGCGCTCAGCGCGGCACCGGTGCGGGTGGCGGCGGAGCTCAGTGCGGCTGCGACACCACCCTCCTCGCACTGGATCCGGGCGTCGATGACGACGACGTCGGGCGCTCCCGAGGCACTCCCGGTGCCGATGACTTCCACGTGCTCTGACATGCGCGCCACTGTAGGCCCGGAAGGATCTGCCGGTTCCAGTGTTCGGCCTACCTGCCGGTAGGAGGTTGAATCATCGGTATGCCCTCTGCGCCCTCGATCGCCAACTCCGTCACCGTCCGCCTGATCCTCCCGGCCCGAGCCACCGCCGTCAGTGAGATGACCGGGGTGATCGAAGCGGCCGGCGGCATCGTCACCGGGCTCGACGTCACGGCATCCGGCGCGATGAAGATCCGTCTCGACATGACGATGCTCACGCGCGACCCCGACCACGCCGAGGCCATCGTCGAGCAGATGCGCACGGTGGAGGGTGCCGAGGTCGGCAAGGTCTCCGACCGAACCTTCCTCCTCCACCTCGGTGGAAAGCTGAGCGTGGAGTCGAAGGTTCCGATCCGCACTCGCGACGACCTGTCCCTGATCTACACCCCGGGTGTCGCACGGGTCTGCATGGCCATCGCGGAGAACCCGGCCGACGCTCGCCGACTGACGATCAAGCGCAACACGGTCGCGGTCGTCACCGATGGCACGGCGGTGCTGGGGCTCGGGGACATCGGCCCCCTCGCGGCGCTGCCCGTGATGGAGGGCAAGGCCGCCCTGTTCAAGCGCTTCGCCGACATCGATGCCTTCCCGATCTGCCTCGACACCACGGACGTCGAGGAGATCATCCTCATCGTCAAGGCCATCGCCCCGGGGTTCGCCGGGATCAACCTCGAGGACATCTCGGCTCCCCGGTGCTTCGAGATCGAGCGGCGACTGCGCGCCGAGCTCGACATCCCGGTGTTCCACGACGACCAGCACGGCACCGCGATCGTGGCGCTGGCAGCCCTGCGCAACGCCCTGCGCGTCGTGGGCAAGAAGTTGGAGGACGTGCGGCTCGTGATGAGCGGCGCGGGGGCTGCCGGCACGGCCATCCTCCAGCTCTTCCTCGAGGCGGGGGCGCAGCACGTCGTCGTCACCGACATCGACGGCATCGTCCACCGGGAGCGTGCCGACGTGCTCTCGGGTGACCACCCCAACCACGCCTGGATCGCGGCACACACCAATGCCGGGGGGATGACGGGAACGCTGTCCGACGCGATGCGCGGAGCCGACGTGTTCGTCGGTGTCTCAGCGCCCAACATCCTGTCGGAGGAGGACGTGGCATCGATGGCACCGGACAGCATCGTGTTCGCGATGGCCAACCCGACGCCGGAGATCGACCCCGACATCGCCGCGCGCTATGCCGCTGTGGTCGCCACCGGCCGGTCAGACTTCTCCAACCAGATCAACAACGTGCTGGTCTTCCCGGGCGTCTTCCGTGGCCTCATCGACTCCGGGGTCTCGCGGGTCAGCGTGGACGTGCTCCTGGCTGCGGCCACGGCACTGGCCGACGTGGTGCACCCGGACGAGCTCAACGCGACCTACATCGTCCCGAGCGTGTTCCACCCCGACGTCAGCAC
>JBDTDY010000410.1:0-6303 GCA_039922835.1 Ornithinibacter sp. | reverse complement strand
GGGCGTCGACACAAGCACACGATCTCCCCGTGCCGGCTCACTGCAGGAAGGCAACCCCATGACGTCGCTCACCGAGTCAGCTTCGCAAGCCCGAAGCCCTCAAGAAGTTGTCGAGGAGTATTTCGCCCGCCTCCACCGACGGGATGAGTCGGCGTTCGAGCTGGTGGCCGAGGACTTCGTCAACCACGCTGCAGCACCTCAGGGCCGGGTCGGCATCCGGCAGATCGCGCTGATCCTCGAGGGCGATCTCGGGTCCCCGGAGATCCGCATCCACCACGTGGTCGCCTCGGGAGATCTGGTGTCGGTCCACCTCGACCTGGTCGGGACCCACACCGGGTCGACGTCGCCGTTGTTGAGCGCTGTTCCTGTGTCGGGCAAGCCGATCGTCTGGACCTTCATGCACCTCTTCCGGGTCAGCGACGCGATGATCGCCGAGCACTGGGCTTGCCGTGACGACCTCGGCCTGCTGGCGCAGCTGGGCGCCTTCCCGACGCCGGCGCCCTAGGCGGCACACCGGTCGAGCGCTCGAGGTGCGCCCGTCCGCCGGGAGCCGCGGGGTTCAGCCCGGGTGGACGGCATCCACCTCGCCAACCCTGGCGAGGCCCGGCCGCAGCCGCATCCCGACCACGACCAGCGGCACCGACACGCTGGCCAGCAGCGCCCAGAGCACGGCGTAGGACCCGGTCGCGTCAGCGACGACACCCATCGTCGTCGGGCCGAGCGAGGCGATGGAGTAGCTCACCAGGAAGGCCATCGCCGTGAGGCGGGCGCTGTCCCGAGGGGTCACCGCCAGGCGCACGAGGAGTCCGAGGCCGAGGGAGAAGCACCCGCCCTGACCAGCCCCGAGCAAAAAGGCCCAGACCCACGGTGCCGCATCGGGAGCGAGCCAGACACCGACGAGCCCGACGGTTCCGACCGTGGCTGCGGCCAGGATCAGCACGCGCGGGTCGGACACGTGGTCCAGCAGGGCGGGGGAGACGAGACCGGAGACGAGTTGGACCCCGGTGAAGACCGCCATGATCAGCCCGGCGTCGCGCGCGCTGAACCCGTGTGACTCGTAGGTCGGGGCGAGCCACGCGAGGGAGGAGTAGAACTGCCAGGACTGGCAGGTCAGGTATGCCGCGAGGAGCCAGGCCGTGGTGCTGCGCCACGGCAGGTGGTGGGCGACGTCATCCGCGCCGACCCGCGTCGGGGAGTGCGCCGTGAGCGTGCGCCGCGCCGCGGCCCAGACGACCACGGCCACGCCGGCCAGCGGCACCCAGGACAGCAGCGAGGCGGACCAGTCACCGAAGATCGTGGACAGGGGCACCGCTGCCGCAGAGGCCACGGCAGCCATGCCCATCATCGCGAGCATGGTGAGACCGGTGCCCAGCCCCGACCTGTTGGCCGGGAAGACGGCCTTCACGACCCCGGGAAGCAGCGTGCCGGCCAGCGCGATGCCCGTCCCGGCGACCAGCGTCCCGGCATACAGCGACCACACCTGGCCACCACCGAGGCCGCGAACCACCAGCCCCGAGAGGACGAGGACGATGCCGGCGCCCACCGCCGCGGTGGTCCCGACCCGTCGCGCGAGCTGGTTGGCCACCGGGGCCAGCAGGCCCATGCACAGCACGGGCAGCGTCGTGAGCACACCCAGCCAGGCGCTGGAGATGCCCAGGTCGTCGCGGATCGTCTCGTCCAGCGGGGGGAGGCTGGCCATCAGGGTGCGCATGTTGGTCGCCACGAGCACGATGGCGGCGACGGCCAACCACGGCGCACCGACGCGCTCTCGGGGCGCACGCTCTGTGGTCACCCGCGCGAGTATGCCAACCCGGTCAGGGAAGGTAGGTCTCGGGCACCAGCGAGATCGCCTCGTCCTCCCCGACCCCGGCCAGGACGAGGAGGTTGACGACCATCGAGCGCACCTGCCCCCGGATCACCTCCGCAGAGAGGCCGGCGTTGCGGTCAGCCCGCGCCGACCGGCCGGCGACCCGAAGGAGCACCTGCCGTCCGGCCGAGGGATAGGTGTGCTCGTCGAGCACCCTCGCGAGGTCCGCGCCTGCGTCGGCCAGCGCCTCGACGAGGTCGATGTAGCGCTCCGGCACCACCTCGCCCCGAGCCACCGCGACCGACGCCCGCCCGGCGAGCACGCGCAGGTTGCGCACGCACTGGTCCAGGGGGACGACCAGGTTGGATGCCGCATCGGCCGCCGCCAGGTGCCCGCGCTTGAGGGGCGACTGGCGGACCACCGCCAGACCTTCGGCGGCCGCGGTGCGCAGGTCGAGCAGCTGGGCCTCGATCCCACGGGCGCGGTCCACGGTTCGGGCAGCGAGACCTGCGTCCTGCAGGCGGAGTGCCTCCACGACGTCCTCCAACGTGGCGACGACGGCCCGCACGACCCGGGTGGCCTCCTGCCGTGGCCGCCGGATCGGGCTGGTGGGCGCGAGTGCCCCGATGGTCAGGGCCACGGCGCCACCCACGACCGCATCCAGCCACCGGGACACCGCTGCACTCTCGGTGGCGACGAGCGCGACGATGAAGATCGACTGCACGCCGGCCTGGATGACGATCAGTCCGCCCGAGGAGATCAGCACCGCCACCGACATCGCGACCACGACGACGAAGGCCATCTGCAGCGGGCCCGCTCCGAGCACCCGGAGGACGACGTCGCCGATGAGCACGCCCACGGCGACTCCGACGGTGACCTCGACGATCCGGCGTGGTCGCTGCCCGTAGGTGAGACCCAGCCCGATGATCGCGGTGACCGGGGCGAAGAACGGGGTGGTGTGCCCCAGCACGTCGCGCGCGATGACCCAGGCGAGCAGCACCGCGATGCCGATCTGCAGGATGAGCGGAGCGCGGTCCCGCAAGCGCCTGACCCGCCGGGTCAGGTCCTCTCGAAAGCGCTCGGACGTCACGTCGGGCCGACCGAGAAGACCAGGTGGGCCCGGTCTCGAGGGCAGCGCGCGGCATACAGTCGCTCCTCCTGGGCAGCCCATCGGTCCCAGTTGGGCACGTAGACGGCGCCGTCGCGAGCGAGGGCCCGCACTTTGCGCAGTTCCTCGGGTGCCTGCACCCAGACCCGCACCGCGGCGTAGGCCTCGGCGGGCGGCACGAGGGCCCCGCAGCCCTCGACGACGAGGTGCGAAGTGGGTTCGACGCTCACCGTGCGGCCCGTGCGGTCGCGCATCCAGTCCCATTGTCGGTATGCCGCGGGCCGACCCTGCGAAAGCGGCTCCAGGACCTGCTCGGTGAGGAGGGTGACGGCATCCGCCAGCCCGTCCCAGCCGGGGCAGAGGTCGTCGACGTGCACCACGGGGCAGCCCAGCGCGGACCCGACGGCAGCAGCCAGCACGGACTTCCCTGCCCCGCTGCGCCCGTCGATCGACACCACGACGACCTCTCCGCAGGCGGGCTCGGCGGAGGTCGTCGCGGCAACCACTGCGGCCACGTGTGCCGGATCGGCCTGCTCGCCGCCCGGGTGCGCCATGCCGTGACCCTAGCGCTGGGTAGGTTGGGTGCATGCCCGTGGCCGTTCGCGTGATCCCGTGCCTGGACGTCGACGCCGGGCGGGTCGTCAAGGGTGTCAACTTCGAGAACCTGCGCGACGCGGGTGACCCGGTGGAGCTGGCCCGCCGCTACGGCGAGCAGGGAGCCGACGAGCTGACCTTCCTCGACGTCACCGCGAGCAGCGGGAACCGGGCCACGATGTATGACGTGGTGTCCCGCACGGCCGAGGAGGTCTTCATCCCCCTCACCGTCGGCGGCGGGGTGCGCACCGTCGACGACGTCGACCGGCTGCTGCGTGCCGGGGCCGACAAGGTGGGTGTGAACACCGCCGCCCTGGAGCGACCGGAGCTGATCGCCGAGACGGCTGACAGATTCGGCGCGCAGGTCCTGGTGCTGTCGGCGGACGTGCGCCGTCGCCGCAACGCCGCTGGTGCGCCCGTCGGGGGATTCGAGGTCACCACCCACGGCGGCCGCACCCGCACCGGAATGGATGCCGTGCAGTGGTGTGCCCGGGCCGAGGAGCTCGGGGCGGGGGAGATCCTGTTGAACTCGATGGACGCCGACGGCACGAGGGACGGGTTCGACCTGGAGCTCATCGCCCTGGTCCGCGCTGCGGTGTCGGTGCCCGTCATCGCCAGCGGCGGCGCGGGTGCCCTGGCGCACTTCGCACCGGCCGTACGGGCAGGCGCGGATGCCGTGCTGGCGGCGAGCGTCTTCCACTTCGGTGAGCTGACCATCGGCCAGGTCAAGGACGCGCTCAGGGTCGACGGCCAGCCCGTCCGCTGAGCTGCGGACCGCGGACGTGCCTCAGGCGAGGCCCAGGTGTGCGGCGCGCAGCGCTTCCACGTCGTCGGGTGCGCCGTCGAGCGTGACGTCGGCAGCGTGCATCCGGCCATAGGCCAGCAGCAACAGCTCGACAGGTTCACCGGTGACGGTGACCAGCCGACCCTCGGGGCCGGCCGTGATCGGCTGCGCGCCTGGCGCGAGGAGGCGCACCCCGACCTCGGAGCGACGGAACATCACGCGGGCGGAGGATCGCAACGAGGACAGCACGGCCCGCGCGGTGCGTTCGGGGACCTCTCGGCGAGCACCGGGGACCCCGTCGCCCCGCAGCGCGTCCTCGTGGTGCACGACCATCTCGACGGTGTTGACCACGGCGTCGATCTTCCCGATGCGGGTCGGGGACCACCCGGGCGGCCCGGAGCGCACGGTGTTGACGAGGCGCTGCCAGTCGCCGGCGGCGAGGCGGGCCTGCTCGCGTTCCAGCCGGGGAGCCAGTGCCGACACGAACATCCCCGCGGCGACGTCGGGGCGGCGCTCCCGCAGCACCAGGTGTGCCGCCAGGTCCCGGGTGCGCCACGGGTCGCAGAGGGTCGGCGCGTCCGGACCGAGGGCGAGCAGGGTGTCGCAGAGGGCCTCGCGCTCGAGGCGGGCGACGGGCATGGAGGGACGTGAGGTCATGACGCCATCATCGCGGAATCTTCAGGGAACGCAGGGTGGCGGGGTGCTCGTGCCTACACTCGCGACGTGACACCAGCGCGAGCGAGGACGATCCACGGGGTGACGGCGGCACTCGCCATCGGGGCGCTGGTGCTGCAGGGCGTGCTCGTCGTGTCGGGTGCCTCGGTGCTCGCCGAGACGGAGGTCCCGGCGTTGCTCACCCGGCTGGGTCGCCTCGTCTCCTACTTCACCATCCAGAGCAACATCCTGGTGGCTGTCACCGCGGTGCAGCTCGCGCTGGACCCGGCACGCGACGGTTGGTGGTGGCGTCCCGTGCGGGTCGCCGCCATCATCGGGATCACCGTGACCGGGCTGGTGCACTTCGTGCTCCTGCGGCCCCTGCTGCACCTCGAGGGGGCGAACTGGGTCGCCGACAAGATGCTCCACATGCTCGTCCCGCTAGCGGCCGTGCTCGCCTGGGTCGCGGTCGGCCCCCGACCGCGGATGGCGTGGCGCGATGCGCTGTTCGCGCTGGTCTGGCCCGTGGCGTGGCTGGCCGAGACCCTGGTCGTCGGTGCAGTGACCGGCTGGTATCCCTACCCTTTCCTCGACGTCGGTGCCAAGGGCGCGCTCTCGGTGGCGCTGACCTGTCTCGCGGTGACGGTGCTCTTCCTGCTCCTGTGCGCCGGGCTGCGGGCCCTGGACCACCGACTCAGACCGGCCACTCCACCTCGGTGACCTCGCCGCCGACGATGGTCGCAGTCAGCACGACCCGGTCCCCAGGGATGGGGCACAGCTCGTAGCTGCCCGCGACGACGCTGGGATAGACCAGCGAGTAGTGCATTCCCCCTGCTGCCGGGCGGGCGACCACGCCCACGTGCGGGAACCCCGATGCGGGATGGCCGTGCTCGTGCTCATGGGAGTGCTCGTGCTCGTGCTCGTGCGTGTGGATGGGGTCGTGCTCGTTGCTGCTCGCGAGCCGCTCGGCGCTGGTGCCGGCGGGGCGGATCTCGACCTCGAGGTCCTCGGTGCTCGGCGGCATCGTGACGACGAGGGCGCCCACGTCACCGCCGATGTCGAGCAGCACCGGGCCCTGGCCGGCATCCGGGTTCTCCGTGGTCGCCATGGCTGGTCCTTGGGTCGGGGTGGAGTCGTGGGTGGCAGCCGACACGGCCGACCGGGATCAGGTGTCCCGGCCGGCCGCCTCGTCACGGCACGGGCTGCAAGTCGTACGCGCCGGGCGTGCCGGGCGCCGTCTGGTATCCCCCGGCCGGTGTCCCCAGGTAGGGGAATGTGTCCAGGTACGGCGGTTGGGGAGGGGTGTTCTCCGTCCCGTCCGTGAGGCCCGCGCTGGCCGCGTCGGGGGTGAACGAC
>JBDTDY010000409.1:0-3245 GCA_039922835.1 Ornithinibacter sp. | reverse complement strand
GATCACCGTCCAGCCCAGGGCCGTGCGACCTGCCTGCGCGAGGCTCCAGCCCACGGGCAGCAGCAGCAGGTTCACCACGATGGTGGGGGTGCGGGGCCACTCGCCGTCACCCAGCCAGCCCCTGGTGAGCACCAGCAGCGCCACCGCGGTGACCCCGATGAGCAGGGCTGACACCGCCACGCCGCTGGCGTCACTGCCGGCCCCCACGGAGAGCTCATAGATGTAGAACACCGCGAAGCCCACCAGGACGAGGGTTTGCACCCCGGTGATGAGGGCAGCGATGCGGCGGGCGCCGCCCGTGGAGTCCACTGACACGTGACGCAGCCTAGGTGAACCCCGGCCGGGCCTCTCGGGCGCGGTCGCGCCACCGCGCCGAGACCTGCGGGAACACACCGTCCCCCTTCAGGCGTTGTCCGGAGGTGCGCGACCCGCACACGCTCGACCGCCACCGATCTCGTGGCGTGACTCACCCACCGGACCTCTAGCCGGATTGGGGAGGTCACGGTAGAGTAACGCCACGGACGTCTGTGTGTAACACGTCCGTATGTGGCTGCAAGGACGCACCGCGGGCCTCCTGCGTGCCACCGTGCAGGTGATCAGCCACCCGCTCTCCCCCCTGACAAGGAGCATGACCCATGGATTGGCGCGACCGCGCGGCCTGCCTCGACGAGGACCCCGAGCTCTTCTTTCCCATCGGGAACACTGGCCCGGCGATCGCTCAGATCGAGGAGGCCAAGGCAGTGTGCCGTCGGTGTGAGGTCATGGAGACGTGCCTGAAGTGGGCCATCGAGTCCGGCCAGGATGCCGGGGTCTGGGGCGGGATGTCCGAGGACGAGCGCCGCGCGCTGAAGCGCCGAAACGCCCGCGCGCGCCGCGCCGGCTGAACCCGGCTCGCCCGCCGCACCACACGCTGGACGCTCAGCGACTGACCGAGCGCAGACGCGCGACGAACTCCACCTTGGTTCCTGTCGGTGCGTTCTTCTCCCAGCGGATGCGCCCGCGTAGGTCCTGGACGAACGAGGTGACGATCCTCGTGCCCAGGCCCGCCATGCCGGGACGGAAGCCCGCGGGGAGTCCGATGCCGTCGTCGGTCACGGTCACCGTGAGCAGCTCCTCGCCGTCCTCGGCCGGGTGACGGTTCACGCTCACCTCGATGCTTCCGTCCCGGCGGTCCAGTCCGTGCTCGACGGCATTCTGGACCAGCTCGGAGATGATCATCGCGAGCGCCGTCGCGTCCTCGGCCCGCACCCGTCCGAAGCTGCCGGTGATGCTGGAGTCGACGTGGTTCTCCTGGGTCGCGACCTCGACGACCGCGCGCAACCCCCGCAGGGCGATCTCGTCGAAGTTCACCGTCTCGTCGAAACCGTGACTCAGGGTGTCGTGCACCATCGCGATGGTTCCCACCCGGCGGACGGCCTCGGCGAGTGCCGCGCGCGCCCCCTCCTCCGGCACCCGACGGGACTGCAGCCGGAGCAGCGCTGCCACGGTCTGCAGGTTGTTCTTCACCCGGTGGTGGATCTCCCTGATGGTCGCGTCCTTGGTGAGCAGCTCCTGCTCGCGCCGTCGCAGCTCCGAGACGTCGCGCAGGAGGAGCATGGCCCCGTTGCGGGTCTTGTTGACCACCAACGGGATCGCGCGGAGGGAGACGACGGCGGCCTCCGTCTCGACCTCGGAGCGCCACGCCGCCCGGCCCATCGCCACGACGGCGAGCGACTCATCGACGGAGTGACCACTGCGGGCGGCGACATCGGCGACGATCTGCGCCAGGAACTCCCCCACGACGTCACCCAGGTGACCCATGCGGTGCACCGCCGACACGGCATTCGGGCTGGCATAGCGCACCACTCCCTCAGCGTCGAGGTGCATCACCCCGTCGCCCACGCGAGGGGCGCCGCGCCGCATCCCCGTGGGCGCCGAGACCGAGGGGAAGTCCTCCGCTGCCACCATCCGCATCGGGGAGTCCGCGAGGTCTCGGTAGGTCAGCTCGAGCCGGCTGGGCGTGCGGCCGCGGGTGAGGTTGGAGTGGCGGGTGATCACGGCGATGGTCCGACCGCCGCGTGCCACCGGCACGGCATCCTCGCGGATCGACATGTCGTCGCGGATCGTCGGGCCGGGCTTGGCGATGATGGACCCGGTGCGGGCCGCCTCGTCGAGGATCACCGCCCGCGCGCTGCTCGACGGGCTCCCCACGATGTCGTCGTAGAACACCATCGGTCCGGTGTTGGGCCGCACGTGCCCGACGGCGATCCACTCGTGGGCACCGCCGCGCACCCACAGGACGAGGTCGGCGAAGGAGAGGTCGGCGATGAGCTGCCAGTCGCCGACGAGCAGGTGCAGCCACTCCGACTCGGCGGGCTCGAGGTCGGTGCTCCGGCGCAACATCTCGGCCAACGTGCTCACCGGGCCGAGCCTAGGTCACCCCGGTCATCAAGATGTCGCCCGCCCTCCCCCCACCCCCACTTATTGCACTCCACCCACGCCGAGGGTCTCTTTTGGGGGCCTCGAGCGTGGGTGGAGTGCAATAAGTCGGGCAGGGATGGGGGGTGGGGAGGGGCGGGCGATGGGCGTCAGGAGGAGGCGCCCACCCGGATCACCGAGCGCAGCGTGCGTAGCGCCACCGAGAGCGCCGCGATGTTGGGGTGCTCCAGCCGCAGGATCGAGGAGAGCGCCTTCTTCGAGCGCTCGATCGACCCGCTGTTGGCCTCCTCCCAGGCCCTCCACTGGGTGTCCGTGTCGATGCTCGCACCCGACTCCCCGGCTGCCTCGATGACGGATCGGGTGAGGGCCTCCAGCACCGCGTAGAGGTCGTCGCGCAACGCGCCACGCGCCAGGGAGTCCCAGCGGTCGTCGCGCGGGAGCCGGGTCACCTTGGTGAGCATGGCGTCGATCCCGAACCGTTCGGACACGTGGTAATACAGCGGTGCCACCTCGGTCGGCTCCCGCCCGGTGTCGCTGGCGATGTCGATGATGTCCAGCAGTGAGTACTGGTCGAGCAGGCAGGCGGCACGCACCGCGAACTCCTCGGGGACCCCGACCTTGACGAATTCCGCAGTCCGTCGGTCCAGCCGGCGCTTCTCGTCACCGCGAAGCAGGTCCGGCACCATCGGCGAGAGCTCGCGCACGACCCCGGCGAAGCGCTCCACCTCGGCACCGATGTCCAGGGTGGCGGGTCGGGAGGTGAGGAACCAGCGGATCGCCCGATCCACCAGGCGCCGGAACTCGAGGTAGAGGACCGTCTGTGCGAC
>JBDTDY010000408.1:0-3704 GCA_039922835.1 Ornithinibacter sp. | reverse complement strand
CACAGGTTCCTTCGTGTGGTTCGCGCACCACCCTCTGCTGAGTGCCGCACCCACCAACCGAGGAGCGCGAATGCCGGACCTACCCAGGGTCGGAGTCGGTGTCGACGTGCACGCGTATGCCGGGGGCGCCGGTCGCGAGCTCTGGGTCGCCGGGCTGCTGTGGCCGGGGGAGCCCGGTCTCGACGGGCACTCCGATGCAGATGTCGTCGCCCACGCGGCCTGCGACGCGCTCTTCTCGGCGGCCGGGATCGGCGACCTCGGGGCCCACTTCGGCACCTCGCGGCCCGAGCTGGCCGGGGCCTCGGGAGTGGCACTGCTCACGGTGGCGGCCCGGCTGGTGCGCGCCGCTGGCTTCGAGGTCGGCAACATCTCGGTCCAGGTGGTGGGCAACGGGCCCAAGGTCGGCACTCGACGCCACGAGGCAGAGGCCGTGCTGTCCGCCGCGGCAGGGGCACCGGTGTCGGTGAGCGGCACGACGACGGACGGGCTCGGCCTGACGGGCCGAGGAGAGGGAATAGCGGCCATCGCGACCGCACTTGTCGTCCCCACCTGACCCGACTCATTGCGCCACAGCCACGCCGCGGGGCCGATCTCGACCGCTCGGACGTGGCTGTGGCGCAATACGTCGGAGGTCAGCGGGAGCGGATGCCGGCCACGCGCCGGTCGGTGCCCACGATCCGCGCCATCCGCTGGAGCTCGGCGACGTGCCCGCACAGCGCCTCGCGCCCGACGGCCGTGAGCACCACGGTCGTGACCCGGCGCCCGTCGCGCACGCTGCGCTCGAGGTGGGTGTAGCCCTGCGCGGAGAGGGTCTTCAGGTGCTTGGACAGGGCTGAGTCCGACAGGCCCAGCTCGTCACGCACGTCCCCGAAGTCGGTGCCTGCCGAGGGCACGAGCAGGGCGCAGATGCGCAGGCGGTGGGGCTCGTGGATCACCTCGTCGAAGACGGGGTGCGGGCTCATGCCCCGGAGCATACGTCGCGCCTTTCCCCAACGGAAAGGACCCGAACGGGTTGTGCCGCATGCGCTGCGCCCGGCCCCGGTGCGCACCTGACTCCCTACCGGCTGCTGCCCCGGGGATACGGTGGCGATCTCAGCAGCATCGCAACCAAGGAGCTCGCCGTGTCCCAGACCGTCAAGGGTGTCATCTCGCGTGCCAAGGGAGCCGAGGTCGAGCTCGTCGACGTCGTGGTGCCCGATCCGGGTCCGGGGGAAGCCGTCGTGCAGGTCGAGGCCTGCGGGGTGTGCCACACCGACCTGCACTACCGCGAGGGCGGTATCAACGACGAGTTCCCGTTCCTGCTCGGGCACGAGGCGGCCGGCACGGTCGAGTCCGTGGGCGAGGGCGTCACCGAGGTGGCACCGGGCGACTTCGTCATCCTCAACTGGCGCGCCGTCTGCGGCCAGTGCCGCGCCTGCCTCAAGGGCAAGCCCTGGTATTGCTTCGCCACCCACAACGCCACCCAGAAGATGACCCTCGCCGACGGCACCGAGCTGAGCCCGGCGCTCGGCATCGGGGCGTTCATCGAGAAGACCCTCGTCGCCGCCGGCCAGTGCACCAAGGTCGATCGGGGCGCCGACGCCGCGGCGGTCGGGCTCCTGGGCTGTGGGGTGATGGCCGGCTTCGGCGCCACCGTCAACACGGGCAACGTCGGGCGCGGAGACTCCGTCGCGGTCATCGGCTGCGGCGGGGTGGGCAACGCCGCCATCGCGGGCGCCGTCGTCGCCGGTGCCACGACGATCATCGCGGTCGACATCGACGCCAAGAAGCTCGAGAACGCCAAGACCTTCGGCGCCACGCACACCGTCGACTCCAGCACCGAGGACCCGATCGAGGCGATCCGCGCCCTCACCGGTGGCAACGGGGCCGACGTCGTCGTCGAGGCCGTGGGTCGCCCGGAGACCTACGAGCAGGCCTTCTATGCCCGTGACCTCGCCGGCACCGTCGTGCTCGTCGGCGTGCCCACGCCCGACAAGACAATCACCCTCCCGCTCATCGACGTCTTCGGCCGCGGCGGGGCGCTGAAGTCGAGCTGGTATGGCGACTGCCTTCCATCGCGCGACTTCCCCATGCTCGTCGACCTCTACCGCCAGGGCCGTTTCGACCTCGACGCGTTCGTCACCGAGCGCATCGGGATCAACGACGTCGAGGCGGCGTTCGCCAAGATGCACGACGGCTCCGTGCTCCGCTCGGTCGTCATCATGGAGGAGGGCAAGTGAAAGAGATCGGTATGCCGGTCACGACCTCCCCGGGTGGCGTGCGGGTCGAGCGCGTGGTCACCTCCGGGGTCTTCGAGCTCGACGGCGGGTCCTGGGAGGTCGAGAACAACGTGTGGGTCGTGGGCGACGACTCCGTCTGCGTCGTCATCGACGCCGCGCACGATGCCGCCGCCATCCTCGACGCGGTCGGCCCCCGGCAGCTCCTGGCCGTCATCTGCACCCACGGCCACAACGACCACGTCAACGCGGTGGCGGAGGTGGTCGCCGCGACCGGCGCCACGGCATACCTCCACCCCGATGACCGGGTGCTGTGGGACCAGAGCCAGGACCAGCCCCCCGGCGGTGACCTGCACGACGGCCAGGTGTTCACCGTGGGCGACGTCGACCTGACAGTGCTGCACACCCCGGGACACGCGCCCGGCGCGTGCTGCCTCCATGCGCCCACGCTGGGCGTGCTGTTCAGCGGGGACACCCTCTTCAAGGGGGGCCCGGGCGCCACCGGGAGGTCCTACAGCGACTTCCCGACCATCATCGAGTCGATCCGCACCACGGTCTTCGCGCTGCCCGAGGAGACCATCGTGCTCACCGGCCACGGCGACGCGACGTCGATCGGCGCCGAGGGCCCGCACCTCGAGGAGTGGATCGCCCGCGGCCACTGACCGGCATCCGGCTTGTCTGCGAACGTGTGTGAACCCGCCGGCGATCCCCGGCGGGTTCACCCACGTTCGCGTCGGTAGCGCGCGAATCGGGGGATGGGTGGTCGCGCCGGTAACCTGTGGCGAGTGACCCTCAGGCTTTTCGACTCCATGTCCCGCGAGCTGCGTGACTTCGACCCCGTCGTGCCCGGCAAGGCGGGGATCTACATCTGCGGGCTCACGACGCAGGCCCCTCCGCACCTGGGACACGTGCGCTTCGCCGTCGCCTTCGATGTGCTGCGGCGCTGGATGGAGCGTGGGCACGGCCTGGACGTCACGCTGATCCGCAACGTCACCGACATCGACGACAAGATCCTCGCGAAGTCTGCGGAGTCCGGGGAGGACTGGTTCGCCGTCTCCTACCGCAACGAGCTGGAGACCTCCGCGGCGCTCGCCGCCCTCGGCGTGCGACCACCCACCTACGAGCCGCGCGCCACCGGCCACGTGCCGGAGATGGTTGCCCTGATGCAGGCCCTCGTCGAGAAGGGCCACGCGTATGCCGCGGACGACTCCAGCGGAGACGTCTACTTCGACGTGCGGAGTTGGCCGGCCTACGGCGAGCTGACCCACCAGCGGCTCGAGGACATGGCAGAGGCGGAGGATGCCGACCCGCGCGGCAAGCGGGACCCCCGGGACTTCGCGCTGTGGAAGGGCCGCAAGGAGGGCGAGCCCGCGACCGCGTCGTGGCCGACGCCCTTCGGCGAGGGTCGACCGGGCTGGCACCTGGAGTGCTCGGCGATGGCCCGCAAGTACTTGGGTGACACCTTCGACATCCACGGCGGCGGTGTGG
>JBDTDY010000407.1:0-5492 GCA_039922835.1 Ornithinibacter sp. | reverse complement strand
CACTTGGCACCGAGCCTAAGTCATCGGCGGCACCCGATCGTGGGCGTCGTCACATCACCCCGAGGGGGAACCAGTGGAGTTCTACGTCACGATCGAGATCCCGAAGGGTGCGCGCAACAAGTACGAGGTCGACCACGAGACGGGGCGCATCAGGCTCGACCGGATGCTGTTCACAGCGATGGCCTACCCGTCCGACTACGGCTACATCGAGGAGTCGCTCGGCGAGGACAGCGACCCGCTCGACGCGCTCGTGCTCCTCGACGAGCCGACCTTCCCCGGCTGCCTCGTGCGAGCGCGCCCGATCGGCATGTTCCACATGCGTGACGAGGCCGGTGGCGACGACAAGATCCTGTGCATCCCGGCGGGAGACCCGCGCAAGAACCACATCCGCGAGATCGAGGACGTCAGCGAGTTCGACCGCCTGGAGATCCAGCACTTCTTCGAGACCTACAAGGACCTCGAGCCCGGCAAGTCGGTCGAGGGGGCCCACTGGGCCGGTCGCGAGGACGCCGAGCGCTGCATCACCGAGGCCATCCAGCGGGCTCGCGACGCCGGCATGAGCACCGCCCGCTGGCGGATGCCCGAGCACGAGGCGTCAGCTGCCACGGAGTCGGCGCAGCGCACGGCCGACGAGGTCCTCGCCGCCTCCGAGAAGGCCCGCAACGAGCTCGCGACCAAGGAGCGCCCGCTCAGCGACGACTGAGCGTCGGCGCCGCTACCAGCCCCAGGTGCCCGGCTCGCCCTTGAACGGGCCGACCACCCGCGAGGTGATCCAGCCCCCGTAGAACCCACCGGCCTGTCCCGTGACGACCTCGTCGTCGACGACGCACCGGTCCACTGCGCCCGGCATCACCGCGACGTGTGAGGCGATCGCCTCGAAGCCAGCGGTGGGTCGTGGGTAGGTCCACGCGGCACGCGGCGCGACGGTCTCACCCGAGACGATGTCGAAGTAGGCCGCTTCACCCTTGAACTCACACCAGCTGGAGCCCTGCGTGGAGCGCAGCGCCCCGGGCGCGAACGCGTCCGCCGGGAGGTAGTACGTCGGGGGGTGGCTGGTCTCCAGCACCCGCAACGCGCTGGTGGAGCGGGCGATGCAGGTGCCGCCGAGCCACACCTCGACGGATTCGCTCGTGGGCTCCACCCGTGGGGGCCGGGGGTAGTCCCACACCGACTCCTGACCCGGGCCCGGCCGATCCGGCATCCGGCGTGTGCTCATGCCACGCCCTCGGTGCGCAGCGCCTCCCTGAGGCCGACCGCGAACTGGGTGACCGAGCCCTCGGTGGCGCTGAGCATCGTCGGCCCCAGGAGCACCGTGTGCGCCCCGTCGGCACGCACCCCGAGCACCGCGGGGAGCCCGGTCATCGCGTATGCCGCACGCTCCTCGCTGCTCGTCTCGTTGCGGTGCACCAGTCGCACCGGGACCTCCAGCTCGCTCACGAGCTCGTCCCACTGGGGCTTGCGCCGCAGCGAGCCGTGCGTCACCGAGCAGAGCGAGCACTCGGTGCGCCCGAGGGCGTGACCGATGGCGTAGCCGATCTCGCCGAGCACTCCCCCATCGGCGTCATAGACCCCCACGACTTCCACGACGGGCTCAGGCATGCCCGAAACCCTAACCCCACGTCCTCGACTTATTGCGCCCCAGCCACGCTCGAGCCCGCGAAAGCACCCCTCTCGCGTGGCTGGGGCGCAATGAGTCGAGGTCTATCGGGGAGGTCAGGGGGCGGGAGGGGTTGGCTCCTGGCTCGCCCCGGCATCCCCCACCGGGTTGCCCTGCGGGACCTCGACGAGGTCCTCCCTCCGGGTGCCTGCGAAGGCCGGGAGTCGGAACGTCGCGAGGAGCCCGACGACCAGCGCCACAGCGGCGAAGCCCGTGGTGAGCCTGCTCGCGTGGATCATGGCGTCGCCGGCAGCAGCGGCGAGGTCAGCGGCCCCCGGCTTGACCTGCAGCCCGGCGATGGCCGTGCCCGCGGACTCGGCGACCGCCGAGGACACCTGGTCGACGACCCTCGCGGGGAGGGAGAGCGCCTCGAGGTTGTCGCGCGTGACGCGACCCAGGGAGGAGATGAGGAACCCTCCCAGCACCGCCACGCCCAGCGCCGAGCCCAGCTGTCGGACCGTCGACTGCAGACCCGAGGCCTGCCCGCTCTCGTCGACCGGCACGTCCGCGAGCAGCAGCGAGGTGAGCTGGGCCGTGGCCATGCCGACCCCGAGCCCGTAGACGAAGAGCCACGAGGCGATGACCCACGGCGCGATGTCCATCGAGAGCGTCAGGGCCAGCCCGCCGACGCCGACGGCCTCGAGCGCGAGGCCCGTCTGCACGATGGTGCGCTGCCTGACCTTGTCGGAGAGCCGCGGCAGGAGCCCGGAGACGAGGAAGGTGCCAGCCGCGAGGGCCACGATGATCCAGCCGGTCCCGAGGGCGCTGTATCCGAGGGTGCCCTGGAGCAGCAGCGGGAGGGTGAACAGGAGACCGAACTCCCCGAAGGCCACGATCAGGGCGGCGACGACACCCGCGCTGAACGTCGGGATGGTGAAGAGCCCGAGGTCGACGAGCACCGGGCGCCCGGCCGCGCTGCGCCGACGCTCGTGCAGCACGAAGATGAGCATCGACAGCACCCCCAGCGCCAGCACGAAGGGCACCGGTGAGAGCGTGCCGGAGTCGCCGCGCCACCAGCCGAACGTCTCGGCCTCGATGAGACCGAAGACGATGGCGCCCATCCCGAGCATCGTGAGCAGCACGGCTGCGAGGTCCCGGCTCGGGGTCGCGGAGGCGTCGCGGGTCTCGGGCAGCGCCTTGACGATGCCGACCACGACGAGCAGCCCGACCGGGATGTTGATCCAGAACGCCCAGCGCCACGAGTAGTCGGTGGCGAGCCACCCGCCGATGAGGGGTCCGATCGCGGCCATCCCACCGATCGCCGAGCCGTAGACCGCGAACGCGATGGTGCGCGAACGCCCGGTGAAGATCGCGTTGAGGCTCGAGAGCGTGGCCGGGAGGATCATCGCCGCCCCGATGCCCTGGACCAGCCTGGCGGTGATGAGCATCGTGCCGTTGACCGACAGGCCGGCGAACACCGATGCGGTGGTGAAGACAGCCATACCGACGAGGAAGAGCTTCCGCCGACCCTTCAGGTCGCCGATCCGCCCGAGCGTGATGAGCAGCGCCGCGAAGACGAGGGAGTAGACGGCATTCATCCACTGCGCCTCGGTCGCGCTGAGCGAGAGGTCCTCGATCACCACCGGCAGTGCGACGTTGACGATCGTCGCATCCATGATGACCAGGCTCACGCCGAAGCCGACGGTGAGCAGGGCACCCCAGTCACGGCGCGTCATGATGGGGCTCGAGGACGGGTCCGGCATGACCCACATCGTGACACGGGCGGCCGCGCGGGGCCCCGTGGACGCGCGAGGGGGCCCGGGCGACGCCCGAGCCCCCTGCGAGTGGAGCCGCCTATCGGAATCGAACCGATGACCTATTCATTACGAGTGAATCGCTCTGGCCGACTGAGCTAAGGCGGCGCGTGCGCGGCCTTGGGGCCGGACGCGCCACAACTATACGAGGGGACGAGGCGCCACCGCGAATCCGCCCGACGGCGCCCGGGGCTCAGCAGCGCAGGCCGTCCTTGGGCACGGTGCCCTCGAGGTAGTAGCCGTCCACCGCGTCGTCCACGCAGGCGTTCGAGCGGGTGTATGCCGTGTGGCCGTCACCGTCGAAGGTGATGAGCGAGGCGCTGGCCAGCTGGTCGCGCAACCGCACCGACCACTCGTAGGGCGTGGCCGGGTCACGCGTGGTGCCGATGACCACGATGGGGTCGCTGCCGGCGGCCGTGATCTTCTGCGGGGTGCCCGTGGGGGGGATCTTCCAGAACCCGCAGGGCAGCGAGCTCCACACCAGGTACGGGCCCCAGGTCGGGGCCTGGGCGGTCGACTCCTCGGCGAGGCGTTGGCGCTCAGCGAGGTCGGCGGTGTCGGGCTTGTCCAGGCAGTTGACGGCGTAGATGACCTCCATGATGTTGCCCGCGTAGTGACCGCCCGGGTTGCGGTCGGCATACTGGTCGGCGAGCTGGAGAAGAGCAGCCCCGTTGCCCGACACCGCTGTTCGCATCGCCTCCACGAGCGACTGCCAGGCCCCTTGGTCATACATCGCGGCGGCGATGCCAAGTGAGGCCCAGCCCTCGGTCAGCTTCGGCACGGCGGTGTCACCTGTCTCGCCGATGGGTGTCGCGTCGACGGAGCGGAGGAAGTCGCGCAACCCCTGCATCACCGTGTCGACGGAGTCACCCAGTGGGCAGCCACCCTCGGAGACGCAGTACGCCGCCCACTCACGAGTCGCTCCCTCGAACCCCTTGGCCTGGCCCAGGTTGATCTCCTCGGCCGTGAGGTCGGGTGCCACGACACCGTCCAGGACCATCCGTCCGACGAGCTTGGGGAAGAGCCCGGCATACGTCGCACCCAGGAACGTGCCGTAGGACTTGCCCAGGTAGGTCAGCTTCTCCTCGCCGAGGGCTGCGCGAAGGACGTCCATGTCCCGGGCTGCATCCTGCGTCGAGACGTGACCCAGGAGCGGGCCAGCGTTGTCGACACACGCCTGCGCGAATCCCTTGGCGGTCGCGGCGAACGCGAGCTCTTCCGTCGGGTCGTCGGGGGTGGGGTCCGACCCGAGGAAGGTGTCGAGCTGCGTGTCGGTGACGCAGTCGATCGGGGCCGAGCGGCCGACACCTCGTGGGTCGAAACCGACGACGTCGTAGGAGTCACGGACCCCCTTGCCGACGATGAAGTCAGCAGCACGCGCGTAGTCCACCCCGGAGCCGCCCGGCCCTCCCGGGTTGACCACGAGCGACCCGATCCTCTTCGACGGTCGGGCTGCGGGCACCTTGACGACGGAGATCTCGATCGTGGGACCGCCGGGCTTCGCGTAGTCGAGAGGCACCTTGAGGTTCGTGCACATGGCTCCGCCGCACTCCGTCCAGGCCAGGGACTGCGCGTAGTACGTGCTCAGCGCCTCTGACCCCGGTGGCGGCGGCTGCGGGCTGACGGACACCCTCGGCGAGGAGCGAAGGCCGTCCAGCGTCGAGCACCCACCGAGGAGCACGGCCAACGCGGTGGCTGCCGAGAGGGCTCCGAGGGTGCGACGCGTCATGGCGGCACGATAAGCGAGGCGGCTGGGCACTCTCCCCCCGGGGAGGTCACGATCCGGCACGCGGATGCCGGGCGGCCGACGCTCAGCGCGGCAGCCGCAGGTCCAGGGCCATGGCCTCGAGGGCGAGCAGTGGCGCCCCGTTGGCGTCGATGCGCTCTCGGGCCGTGCCGATGGCGTCCATCGCCCGCAGGAGGCGGTCGGGGTCGAGCACCTCTGCGACCCGCGTGACCACCTGGCGGCTGTCCTCGTTGACGAGCGCGGTGCTGGCCTGCGCCCGCAGCACCAGTGCGTCACGGTAGACGGACAGCAGGTCGATGAGGGACCGGTCGATGACGTCGCGGGTGAAGCGCGT
>JBDTDY010000406.1:0-6727 GCA_039922835.1 Ornithinibacter sp. | reverse complement strand
CCAACGTGGCGAAGTCCGAGGGCGCCCCCATCGACGTCGTGCTGCCCAAGGAGGGCGCGACCGGCTGGTCGGACACCTGGATGGTCGGCGCGAAGAGCAAGGCCAAGACCTGCAGCTACAAGTTCATCGACCACATCGTCTCCCCCAAGGCCAACGCCGCCATCGCCGAGTACTTCGGTGAGGCCCCCGGCAACCAGAAGGCCTGCGCGGAGACGGCGGACCCGAACCACTGCACGATCTACCACGCCGAGGACGAGGACTACTTCTCGAAGGTCTACTACTGGACGACCCCGATCGAGGCCTGCCTCGATGGTCGCACCGACGTGAAGTGCACCGACTACGCAGCCTGGACCAAGGCCTGGACCGAGGTCCGCAACAGCTGATCGAGGGGCCGGGCCACACGAGCGAGCGAAGGGAGGACGGCGATGCGGAAGAAGTTCCCCGCCGGACTGCTCGCCGCGCCCCTCGCGTGGCTCGGTGTGGCCTACCTCGGCGCTCTCGCCACGATCTTCGTCACCGCGTTCTTCACCACCGACTCGTTCACCGGTGCCGTCGTGCGCGACGTCTCGCTGCAGAACTACCGCGAGGTGCTCACCCCGACCTACCTCGGGATCATCGGGCGCACCATCCTCATCGCCGCGCTCGTCACCGTGCTCTGCATCCTCATCGCCGTCCCGTTCGCGTGGTTCATGGCGCGGGTCGTGCCGGCCAGGCTCCGCGGGATCGCGGTGGCTCTCGTGCTCGTCCCCCTCTGGGCGTCCTACCTCGTCAAGGCCTACGCGTGGCGGGCCATGCTCCAGCCCGGCGGCGTCGTGGAGTCGACCTTCGGCGCCAGCCCGGGTTACGGCTTGACCGCGGTCGTGCTCACGCTCACCTACCTGTGGCTGCCCTACATGGTGCTGCCGGTGTATGCCGGGCTGGACCGCCTCCCGGCCTCGCACCTCGAGGCTTCCTCGGACCTGGGCGCAGGGGCGTGGACGACCTTCCGTCGGGTGGTGCTCCCGGCCGTGAAACCGTCGATCGCGGCCGGCACGATCTTCACGTTCTCGCTCTCCCTGGGTGACTACATCGCCGTGTCGATCGTCGGCGGCAAGCTCCAGGTGCTCGGCACCGTGGTGCTGCAGAACAACACCCTGGACCTGCCCTTCGCGGCGGCGCTGGGGTCGGTCTCGGTGCTCGTCATGGTGATCTACCTGCTCGCGGTGCGCCGCACCGGCGCCCTGGACAACCTGTGAGGTGCCCCCGATGAGGACCAGTCGACGCGCCAGGCTCACCTGGTGGGGCTTCGCCGCCCTCGTCCTGGCGTTCGTCTACGTCCCCCTCGTCGTGGTCGGCATCAACTCCTTCAACAAGGACAAGACCTTCGGGTGGCCGCCCTCCGGCTTCACCACACAGTGGTGGACGACGGCGTTCGACTCCCCAGGCCCGCGCGAGGCCCTGCTCACCTCGGTGAAGGCCGGGCTGGGTGCGACCGCGATCGCACTCGTCATGGGCGCCCTGCTCAGCCTGGCCCTGGCGCGCTACGACTTCTTCGGCAAGACGGCGGTCAACCTGCTCGTCATCCTGCCGATCGCCCTTCCCGGCATCGTCACGGGCTTGGCACTGCAGTCGGTGATCACCGGGCTCCTGACCCCCGTCTTCGGCATTCCTGCCGGTCTCTTCACCATCATCGTGGGCCACGCGACCTTCTGCATCGTCGTGGTGTTCAACAACGCGACAGCCCGGCTACGACGGATGGGGACCTCCCTGGAGATGGCGTCGGCCGACCTCGGCGCCGGGCCGTGGCTCACCTTCCGCCGGATCACCCTCCCCCTGCTGGCGCCCGCACTGGTGGCTGGGGGTGTGCTCGCCTTCGGGCTCTCCTTCGACGAGATCGTCGTCACCACCTTCACTGCCGGGCCGGGCACACCGACCCTGCCGATCTGGATCTTCAACAACCTCTTCCGCCCCAACCAGGCACCGGTGGTCAACGTCGTGGCCGTGGTGCTCGTCGTGATCTCGATCCTGCCGGTGTGGTTGGCCCAGCGGCTCAGCGGCGGGGATGCCGCGGGGTCGCGCACCTGAGCAGTCAGGGGCTCTCAGGTGGCCGGCCCGGCATCCATCCCGGCAGGTGAACCGCTGATCGTGAGCACGTCGCCGACCTGGCACCGCAGCACCTCGCAGACCGCCGTCAGGGTGCTGAACCGGATGGCCTTCGCGCGGTCGTTCTTCAGCACCGACAGGTTGACCACCGAGACCCCCACCGCGTCGGCGAGCGCCGAGAGGGTCATCCCCCGCTCCAGGAGCAACCGGTCGAGGTGGCAGGTCACGCGGTGCGGCTCCTCCACCGGCATCAGACCAGCCCCTCGAGGTCCTGGCGCAGCCGGCCCCCCGCCTTGAACGCCTCCGCCAGCAGCGCCACGACGAGGCCACCGATCATGGCGAGCCACGGCGGGTTGAGGGTGACACCGACCGAGGTGAGGCCGCCGAGGTCCATGGCCCCGAGCAGCAGGCCCCGCACGACGAGGTCGACCGCGTAGGCGATCGGCGCCCCGAGGGCGAGCAGACCCGCCAGCATCCTCAGGCGACGCACGGTGGCGGAGTGGAACGGGTCGTCAGCGGCAACGGCCCGCATGATCCGCAGCACAAGCCAGGCTCCGGCGAGAACCAGGGCCACCCAGAGCAACCCGGGCACGATGGCCAGCACCCGTTGCCCGGTGCTCGGGTCAGCGAGGTAGGCGTCATATGCGGCCCACCCGTGGCGCACTCCCGCCGCCTCGAGCGCCGGCACCGACACCTCGCTGTCGAGCCCGACGGGGATCGCCTCACCCCTGACCCACGCGACGACCGGGCCGATGACCCACCCGACGAAGGCAACGAGCGCAGCGAGACCCAGGATGGCGGTGAGGCCCCAGCGGTCCGAGCGGTCGAAGGCGAGCCAGTCGCGTCCTGGAGCCTCGCCTGCGCTGTGTGTGGTCATCTCCACTCCCCTTACTATCGTTCATCGTTGTTATCGATCATCATTGTGCATATCGATTGTCGTTGTCAACCCTTCGCCGCCCCGAGGTCGTGGTCGGGTGGCTGCGTGCGCGACCGGTGGGGCACACGACCCGGTGGGGCAGGATGGCGGGATGAACGAGCAGGCAGCACAGGAGCAGGACGGCGAGCGCCGCGAGGTGCCCGCCACCGTCACGAGCGACGGTGAGCGCGTCGTCGTGGTCACCCCCGACGGGATGGGTGTCGCCCAACACCCTGACGCCGAGGCGAGGGAGAGGTCGGCTGGAGCGGATGCCGGTGACCGGCGGCCGCGTTCGACCAACCCGGCCGACCTCGTCGAACAACCGGCAAAGGTGATGCGGATCGGCGCGATGGTCAAGCAGCTCCTCGAGGAGGTGCGCAGCCAACCCCTGGACGACAAGGGCCGGGCCCGACTCGCCGAGATCCACGCACGCTCCATCGCCGAGCTCAAGGACGGCCTCGCTCCCGAGCTCGTGGAGGAGCTCGAGCGGATCGCCCTCCCCTTCAGCGACGAGGCACCCTCCGACGCCGAGCTGCGCATCGCCCAGGCCCAGCTGGTCGGTTGGCTGGAGGGCCTCTTCCACGGCATCCAGACGGCACTCGTCGCGCAGCAGATGGCCGCCCAGGCGCAGCTGCAGCAGATGCGCGCGCTTCCGCCGGGGATGTCGCACCAGAACGGGCCGCCCGGCCACTCGGGCATGCCGCACCCTGGTGCCACACCGTCAGGCGCCGCTCCCGCGGAGGGCACCGGCCAGTACCTCTGACTCGGTACGTCGAGCGGCCACCTGAGGTGACGCAGCCGCGCTGCAGCCGAGCGGCTCGGGCGTAGGCTGCCGAGCGCAGCCGCGCCCCAGGTCAGGAGAAGTCGTGACACCCATCGCCGTCGCTCCTGCGCGCGTTCCTCGGGCCGCCCTGAGCGCTCCGTGCCCGCACCCATGACCTCGGGCGAGGACCGCGACACCCGCACCCGCGCGCTGCTCGCCCACCTCGGCACCGCGATGATCGCGACCGGGCAACCGGTGCAGGAGATCGAGGAGGAGCTCGCCGAGGTGGGCGTCGCCCTCGGCTACCCCGCCGTGCAGATCGCCGCGGGCCCCACCGGCCTGGTCGTGACACTCAGCGAGGGGGGGCCCTCCACCCAGCGGTCGGCGCCACCGGGTCTGCGTCTCCACCAGTCCGCGAGCGTACGACGCATCAGGTACCAGCTGGTCAGTGGCGAGCTCGCTCCGGACGCTGCCCGGCACCAGCTCGATGCGGTCGCAAGACGTCCGGTCCGGCATCCGGTCTGGCTGGTCTCGATGGCCTGGCCGGTGCTCGCCGTGGGCATCGCGCTCATCCTGCAACCCGGTTGGGCCAATGTCGCCACGGCGGCGGTCGGGGCGGTCATCGTGCTCGGTCTGGTGAAGCTGGCGGAGCACTACCAGCTGGCGCGCGCCCTCCTGCCGACACTCGCCGCCTTCGCGATCTCCGTGCTCGTCTTCGGGGCAGCTGATGCCGGACTGGTCGAGGGCCCGCTGCGCACGGTGCTGCCACCGCTGGCGGTGCTGCTCCCCGGCGCCCTGGTCGTCAACGGGATGTCCGAGCTCGCAGCCGGGCACATGCAGGCCGGTTCGGCCCGGCTGACCTACGGCCTGGTGCAGCTGGGGCTCTTCGCCCTCGGTCTGCTCATGGCCACCGCACTGCTGCGGGTGCCGTCCTCGATGTTGGAGAACCTGCGCGTCGAGCAGATCGGGTGGTGGGCCGCCCCACTCGGCCTGGTGCTCATCGGGTTGAGCATCTGCCTCATGGAGGGCGTGCCGTTGCGGATGCAGGGCTGGGTGCTGCTCGTGCTGACCCTCGCCTTCGGTGCCCAGCTCCTCGGGCAGGAGCTCGGCTCGATCGGGATCGGCGGGTTCCTCGGGGCGATCGCCGCCAGCCTCGGGGCCAGCGTCGTGGAGCTACGACGCCCCCAGCTGGCCCGGCTCGTGCTCTTCCTTCCCGCCTTCTGGCTGCTCGTGCCCGGCAGCCTCGGCCTGGTCGGCGTCACCGAGCTCGCCGCGGGTCGGGAGTCGGCCGGGCAGGTCGCCCTCGGTGTGCTCGGCGTCGTCATCGCGATCTCGCTCGGGCTCCTCGTGGGGTCCTCCCTCGGACGCTCGCTGCGCGGGCGCTGGAGGTCGGTCGAGGTCGTCGCGGAGCCCTTGTGAGCGCGATTCCGGCCACACTGATGCAATTCCGTTCCCTGTCTGTACTTTGTCGTGCCCTGCGTTCGCAGGCTCTGGCACGGAGCACCACGCGGTTGGTTGGATGGGTGCCCTGACGTCTACCTCCCGCTGAAGGGACCACTCCTCGTGTCCGACCTGCTGATCGGCTCACCCTCCGCCGGCGTTCCGATGCCCACCTACGACCGGGGGTCTGCCACGGTCGGCATCGTGCACTTCGGTCTCGGCAACTTCCACCGGTCGCACCAGGCGATGTATCTCGACGCGCTCATGGAGCGCGGTGAAGGCTTGGAGTGGGGCATCTGTGGCGTGGGCGTGCTCCCCCAGGACGCGCACATGCGCGACGTCATGCGCGAGCAGGACTGCCTCTTCACCCTCGTGGTCCGACACCCCGACGGCTCCCTCGAGCCGCGCGTCGTGGGGTCGGTCCTGGACTACCTCTTCGCCCCCGAGGACCCGGATGCCGTGCGGGCCCGCCTACTTGACCCCGCCGTTCGCATCGTGAGCCTGACGGTGACCGAAGGCGGCTACCTGAGGGACGCGGCGACGGGGCGGTTCGACCCGACGCACCCCTCGGTCGTCCGCGACCTGGCGGAGAACCACCGCCCGGGCACGGCGTTCACCTTCATCATCGACGGGCTGCGGCGGCGCCGCGACGCGGGCCTCGCCCCCTACACGGTGCTCTCCTGCGACAACCTCCAGGGCAACGGTGACGTCGCCCGCGACACGATCGTCGAGTTCGCCCGGCTCATGGACCCCGAGCTCGCAGCGTGGATCGAGGCCGAGGTCTCCTTCCCCAACTGCATGGTCGACCGGATCACCCCGGCAACCACGGATGACGACCGCGAGTCCCTGCGCGACGCCTTCGGGATCGAGGACCGGTGGCCGGTCCCCGCGGAGCCGTTCACCCAGTGGATCGTCGAGGACGAGTTCCCGCTCGGGCGACCCTCGCTGGAGCAGGTCGGCGTCCAGTTCGTCGATGACGTGAAGCCCTATGAGCTGATGAAGCTGCGGCTGCTCAACGCGAGCCACCAGGCCATCGCCTACTTCGGCGCGCCCCTCGGATACCTCCTCGTCGACGAGACGATGCGAGACGAGCGAATCGCTAGCTACCTCGTGCGCTACATGGCCACGGAGGCCGCGCCGACGCTGGGCGACCTCCCCGGCATCGATCTCGACACCTACATCGCGACCCTTCTCGAGCGGTTCGCAAACCCCGGCATCCGGGACACCCTCGTCCGGCTTGCCACTGACGGGTCCAACCGGATGGCCACCTTCACCCTCCCGACGATCCGGGAGAACCTGGAGGCGGGCAGGTCGATCACGCTCGGCGCAGCGATGGTCGCCGCGTGGGCGGAGTACTGGGAGCTCATCGGTCGCGGCGGGCTGGGCCCGAGCGAGGTTCCCGATGACGTGCACGCCGACACGCTGCGAACGGCGGCGGGCGACGACAGGCCCGAGGCCTTCATCGAGGTGGCAGGCGTGTTCGGGACACTGTCGGCGGGCGCACGGTTCCGCGACGCCTACCTCGC
>JBDTDY010000405.1:0-4335 GCA_039922835.1 Ornithinibacter sp. | reverse complement strand
CACCTCCACAGCCGTGAGATCCGCTCCCTCAGCGACCGCCAGAGCGCCGAGCACCCCGGCCTTGCCGCCCGGTCCTGCGCACAGGTCGAGCCACCGAGCAGGGATGCCGGGGCCGACCTCTGCGCGGGCCAGTGCGAGGGCGACGAGCTGGGAGCCCTCGTCCTGGACGGCGGCCCGACCGTCGCGCACCGCAGGGATGCGGCCGGGATCACCGGAGAGGAGCACGGCGCCGACCGGCGAGGTGCGGCTCGGCTCGGCATCGGCGGCCTCGACGAGCTCGTCGAGGGTGGCCAGGCCGGGCCGGGCGACGAGGTGCACCCGGGGCGCCTCGTTGTCCACGGCGAGGAGGGCCTCGAGCTCGGCGTCGATCGTCTGTGCGGTGGCCCTGCCGTGTGCGAGCAGGCCGGCGCGCAGCGCGGCCACGACCCACTCGGGGTGCGAGTGCCTGACGGCCAGGGCTGCGGCACCCCCGTCGCGCGGTGCGACGAGGTCACGCCACTCATCGAGCGTGCGTTCGGTGACGCGTCGCAGCACCGCGTTGACGAAACCACCCGCCCCCTGACCCGCCACGGTTCGGGCCAACCCGACGGTCTGGTCGACTGCGGCGTGACCGGCGACCCGCATGCCGAGCACCTGGTGTGCCCCCAGCCGGAGCACGTCCAGCACCTTGGGGTCGATCCGCTCCACCGGGCGGTCGGCGGCCGAGGCGATGACGGCGTCGTAGAAGCCCTGCCAGCGGATCGTCCCGAACGCCAGCTCGGTCGCGAAGGCGGCATCGCGCCCCTCGAGGTGGCGTCGACGCAGGATGGCGGGCATCTCGAGGTTGGCGTAGGCGCCCTCGGACACAGCGCGCAGCAGGCTGTAGGCGGCGAAGCGGGTGGGCTCGGCACCCCTGGTGCGCTCCGAGGGAGCCGTCACGGAGCGGCGGCGGGGCCCACGGTCAGGGCTGTTTCTGGGTCGGTCGGGCACCCCCGGAGGGTACCGGGAACCACGACTGCTGCGAGGGCCGGTGCGGCGGCGCTCAGCTCATGGACGGGTCCTCGCCGAAGGCGAGCGCCTCCCTGGTCATCCGGTAGGTGGCCCAGCGCAGGGACTCCACCCGCCCGTCGTCGTCACGGAGCACCCGCAGGGGTTCGTGCCGCTCCGCCCCGGACGTCGCCCGCAGCAGCCCGTCCTCGACCCGCTCGAAGGCCCACGAGTCCCGCTCTGCGGGCCAGACCGGAGACCGGACCTCCAGGATTCCCTGGCGCACGGAGAAGTCCCACGGCCGCCCCTCGGAGTACCAGCGGCCCAGCAGTGGGCGCAGGTCCTCGGGAACCTCGTGTCCGGGCCGCCACGGCTCCGGCTCAGGGGGCTCGAGGTCGAGGGCGAGGTCGACGAGCGCGGCAGCGAAACCGGCCGGGTCGGCCGGCACCGAGGAGTTCATCAGCACCACCGCCGCGGTCCCGGTGGAGCGGTCTGTGAACACGCCGGTGACGTGGCCCGGCATCCCCCCGGTGTGCCCGGCGAGGACCCGACCGCCCGGCGATCGCAGGAGGAAGAAGCCCAGTCCCATCCCCATCTGCCAGCCGTCGGTGTCGATGAACGCCCGGGGACGGGTCATCTCCTCCATCGTTGCCGGGCTCAGGACGGCCGGGTCGGGACGCGCCACGAAGGCCGTCCACCGCGCGAGGTCCGCCGCCGTCGAGGCCAGGGCACCGGCAGGCCCCGTGGCCCCGAGGTCGAGAACGGGCTCGGGGCGCGGCACGTCGTCCCACGGGCCGACGTAGTAGCCGTGCGCGTGCGGCCCGCCGTCGAAGCCCACACTCGTGCGCGTCAGGCCGAGCGGGGTCAGGAGGCGGACGCGCAGCGACTCGTGCCACGGTCGGCCGTCGAGCCGACCGACGACGAGCCCCAGGAGGGCGAAGGCCAGGTTGGAGTAGTGCCACTGCTCGCCGGCCGGCAGGATCGCGGCCTCGCGGTCGGCCTCGCGCACGAGGGTCTCCTCGTCGGGGTGGTTGAGCGTCACCCACACATCGCCCACGGGCTCGCGCTGCATCCCGCTGATGTGGGACAGCGCATCGCGCACGGTGAGGGAGTGGCCGAGCTCGGGGAGGTGGTCCGCGAGCCGGTCATCGAGTGAGAGGCGGCCCTCATCGCGCAGCTGCATGACCATCACCGCGACGAAGGTCTTGGTGTTGGAGGCGACGAGGAACTGGTCATCACGCGTCGGGGGGCGATCCACGCCGACCTCTGAGGTACCGATCCCGCTCTCCCAGAGCAGCTCACCGCACCGGACGACGCTGGCGTGCACGCCCGGGACGCGACCCGCCCGCTGTCGCTCGAGAGCAGTGCGCTGCAGGGCGGCGGACGTGGATTCGCGGACCATTCCCGAACGGTAGATCACGTCGACGCGCCGCGGCGGCAGCACGTCAGGTGGCCCGCTCAGCCGAGCAGCTCCCCCGCGACGATGCGCACACCCCTGGCCCAGTCCGCCGCCGGCATCGGCTTCTTCCCGTGCGGGCGCACCTCGCCCAGCTCGACCGGCACCGAAGCAGTCCCGACGCTGACGGTGCGCTTGGTCACGTGCATCTCGCCCGGAACCAAGACCGGGGTGGAGCCCTCCTCCCCCGACGGGTCCGTGACCGGCATCCGCACCGGGCCGATCTTGACCCGCTCTCCACGAAACGTCGTCCACGCCCCGGGCGCCGGGGTGCAACCGCGCACGTGGCGGTCGACGACGTGTGCCGGGAGGGCCCAGCGCACCTGCGCCTCCTGCGTCGAGAGCTTGGGGGCATGGCTGACCCCTTCGGTGGGCTGGGGCACCGGCGTGAGGTCGCCCTCCTCGATGCCGTCCATCGTCGCGAGCAGCAGCCCGGCGCCAGCGTGCGCGAGCCGCTCGAGCAGCGACCCCGAGGTGTCGTCGGCCCGAACCCGCTCGGTGAGCGTGCCGAGGACGGGACCGGTGTCCAACCCCTCCTCCAGCACGAAGGTGGTGGCGCCGGTGACGTCGTCCCCGGCCATCAGGGCGCGTTGCACGGGCGCGGCCCCGCGCCACGCCGGCAGCAGCGAGAAGTGCAGGTTGACCCACCCGTGGGCGGGCACGTCGAGCGCCGGCCGTGGGACGAGGGCGCCGTAGGCGACGACCGGGCAGCAGTCGGGACCGATGTCGGTGAGGCGATGCAAGAATGCGGGGTCGCGTGGGTGGGCCGGCTCCAACACCTCGATCCCGTGCTCGAGGGCCGCGACCTTGACCGGGGACGGCACCAGGGCGCGACCACGACCGCTGCGCGCGTCGGGCCGGGTCACCACGGCGAGGACCTCGTGCGGGGAGCCGACCAGGGCCAGGAGGGAGGGGACCGCCGTCTGCGGGGTGCCCGCGAGGACGAGGCGCACTCAGCGCCCCCCGAGGATCGCGTGCGGGCTCGACCGGATCACCGGCGGCGCACCACCCCAGTCGGCCTGGCGCACCAGACGCATCGCCTCACGCCGCTGGTCGGGGTCGAGGCGGTCGATGAACAGCACGCCGTCGAGGTGGTCGCTCTCGTGCTGCACCGCTCTTGCCAGCACGTGGGTCCCCTCGAGCGTGACGGGCTCGCCGTGCTGGTCCCGGCCCCGGGCGACCACCGTGACGGCACGGGGTGTCTCGAAGCGGAGCCCGGGCAGCGACAGGCACCCCTCGGGTCCGAGCTCCTCCTCCACGCCCAGGCTCAGCTCGGGGTTGACGAGGTGCCCGAGCACACCGTCGACGCAGTAGGTGAACACCCGCAGGCCCACGCCCAGCTGGGGGGCCGCGAGACCCGCGCCGCCGGCATCGAGCATCGTGTCCGTGAGGTCCTTGACGAGCCTGCGCAGCTCCGCGTCGAAGTCGTGGACGACCTCGGCGGGCGTGCGCAGCACGGGGTCACCGAAGAGACGGATCGGTGTGACGCTCACGCCGGGCAGTCTAGGTGGCTGGCGGGATCAGGCCGTCGGGTCGGGTGGGTCGACCCGGACCGTCAACGGGTGCGACTCCTTGCGGGCGGAGGCTCGCGCCCGCAGGGCGGCGAGCTCGCGCGCGAGGTCCAGGCCGTGCTCGGCAGGCACCGTCAGCACGGTGCGCCACGTGTCCTCCCCGCCGTGCGGCAACGGACCGAGGACAGCAGCCGCTGGGGGCAGGTCCAGCTCGCGCACACCCGTCTCGACCAGTGCTCGCCGACCGGTGAGCGTCGCCACCCTGACCGCCGGCGGAAGGGAGAGCCCGCGGCGTTCATCGAGCTCACGCTCGGCGAACCACGCGGGATCCCACCGCACGAGGGCCTCGACCGCCGGCACCGTGGCGTGCAGCGGCGCACCGGCGAGGACCACCCTTCCCCC
>JBDTDY010000404.1:0-4891 GCA_039922835.1 Ornithinibacter sp. | reverse complement strand
CAGCGCGTTGACTCCCTGGGCCGGCTCACCGCCCTGGCCCCGACGGCACTCGGTGGCGGAGTCCTGGTCGGCACCATCGTCGGCGAGCTGACGGCTCGCCCAGCCGTCGGCATCCGCCGGTCCGCTGCCGTCGAGACGCGCACGGTCTGGGCGCTGCTGCCGCGGGCGCGCAGCTGGGTTCTGGGGGCCTCGACGACGTTGCTCGCAGCGGCCCTCGGCCTGGGCGCCGCGTGGGGTTCCCCCGACGACCAGGGCCACGCGGGTCGGGCGCTCGTGCGCAGCTGCACGGTGACCGAGCCCGATGGCGCGGTGCTGATGGGCGGCAGCCGTGGCCCATGGCCGGGGTCCTTCTACGGGTTGCCGCTCGGGGTCGCCCTTCTCGCGCTTGCCGTGCTGGTTGCGGCGGCGCTTCACTCGATCGTCAACCGCCCGCGACCTGAGCTCGGCAGCCACGGCTTCGACACGATGCTCCGCAGGTGGTCGGTGGGCACCGTGCTCACCGCGGCCACGGTCACCGTGCTCGGGACGCTCGGCCCCGTCGCTCTGCTGATGGCCTCGGCTCTCGCCGGCGGCTCGTGCCCCACGAGCAACCTCGACTCGGTTCTCGCTGTGGTCACCTCGGCTGTCGGCGCGCTCGCGACGGGGGCCGCTTTCGGCCTCCTTGCCGGCCTCGTGCTCACCCCGACGATCCGGGTCGAAGACCTGCCGCGGTCCGTTCCCGGTGACGCGACCCCTGTCGGGGCACCAGTGCGATGACGCTCTCCACGGTCACGGTCGACGTCCTCGACCCGACCCCGCCCTACGAGCAGCTCCGCCGCCAGCTCTCCGACCTCATCGGTACCGGGGTGCTCTCCCCTGGCGACCGGCTCCCTCCGGTGCGCCAGCTCGCCGCGGACCTCGGGCTCGCCGTCGGGACGGTGGGTCGCACCTACCGAGAGCTCGAACAGGGCGGATACGTGCGGTCGCGCCGGGGCGGCGGCACGCGCGTCGCCCCCTCTCCCCCGACTACGGCGACCCCGGAACGGGCGCTGGAGGAGGCGGCCACGGCATACCTGCGTCGCGCCGAGGTGCTCGGGGCGTCCGCCGATGCGGCAGTGGAGGCCGTCCGCCGAGTGGCGCGCAGCGGACTGGTCGTCGAGCGGGGTGGCGGAGGAGGATGAGGGAGTCCCCGCCACCCACGCCCGAGGAGGCTCCTCATGCCCAAGGCCCCGCTGCCCGCAGAGGTCGCCGAGCTGTTCGCCCGACCCAACCCCGCCGTCGTCGCGGTGCTGATGCCCGGGGGCGCACCGATGTCGGTCGCCACGTGGTATCTCGTGGAGGACGACGGCACGGTGCTGCTCAACATGGATGCCGGTCGCGCGCGGCTCCAGTGGATGCGAGAGCACCCGCAGATCGCCCTCACCGCACTCAAGGACGGGGAGTGGTACACCCACGTCAGTGTGCGCGGGCCGATCGTGCGGTGGGAGGACGATCCGGAGAAGGGCCTGGCCGACATCGACCGGCTCTCGATGCACTACTCGGGCAAGACATATCCGGTGCGCGACCATCCCCGGGTCAGCTGCTGGATGCGAATCGATCACTGGCACGGTTGGGGCGGAGCCAGGCGCGACTGAGAGGATGGCGTGATGGATCACGACGCAGAGCAGACACCGCAGCGGCGCGGACGCGTGGGCCGTTTCGTGCGCGCGGCGAGCAAGGTGGCCCTCGGGGCCGCGCTCGTGGGCGCCGGCACCGCGCACTTGACCGCCCTGCGCGAGGAGTTCCGGGCACAGGTGCCCGAATGGATCCCGTTCGACCCCGACGACGTCGTCGTGTGGTCGGGTTTCGCGGAGATCGCCCTCGGTGCCGCGACGCTCCTCACCTGGACCCAGCCGGCTCGGGCCCGGATGGGCACGGTGGGTGCCGTCTTCTTCCTCGGTGTCCTGCCGGGCAACATCGCGCAGTGGCTCGAGCGCAAGGACGGTTTCGGGCTGGACACCGACCAGAAGCGCGCCGCCCGCCTCCTCGTCCAGCCGGTGCTCATGGCCTGGGCGCTGCACGCCGGCGACACCCACCGACAGAAGCGGCTCCCCCGCACCTGATCTCAGCCTCGACCCTCCTCACCCTGCTTCGGGGCTCGGTCGACATCCGCAGAGCGCGCACGGTGCCCAGTGAACCGAGAGGACTGCAGTGATGCGCGAGAGAGCCGACAGGTGGGACCTGCTGCTGATCGCGTCACCCGGCTGGGTCCTGCTGGCAGGGACCCTGGGTTCCGTCGTGGTGCCGCACGACACAGCCTGGGCGTTGGCCCCGTTCGGGATAGGCATCGCGGTGAGCTTCATCCTCAACGGGATCGGCGAACGGCGCCGTCGAGGATGGGAACCCGCCGAGACACCGGCCGGCACCTGGTTCGCCAGGATCGGCAACCAGATGGCCGTGAACCAGGGAACCGTGCGCCGGTGCGCGACCGACCTGGATCTCAACCCCACCGCCGTGACGGCCGTTGCCTGGACCCCGTGGTGGGCACTCCTGGCGTTCTGGACGTTCCTCATCCTCACTGCGGTGGCCGGTTTCATCCGGCCCTGAGAGTCGGACGGCCCCTCCTGCGGCCGGTGTCTCAGCCGTGAACCGCCTTGACGGCACCGACGAGCGCGGACGTCAGCGTCGCGAGGTCGCTGTCGGGGGTCACGTAGGGGGGCATCGTGTAGACGAGGTCGCGGAACGGGCGCACCCACACGCCGCGCTCGATCGCCGCCGCCGTCACCTCGGCCACCCGCACCGGCTCACGCAGCTGCACCACCCCGACCGCCCCGAGCACCCGCACCTCGGCCACGCTGCGCAGTGCCGTTGCAGCCTCGAGCCCGGCGCGCAGCCCCACCTCGATGCGCCGCACCTCCTCCTCGGTGTCTCGGGAGGAGAGCAGGTCCAGGTTTGCGGACGCGATCGCGCAGGCCAACGGGTTTCCCATGAACGTCGGGCCGTGCATCAGCCCACCGGCCTCCCCCGCGCTCACTCCCTCCGCCACCTCCCGGGTGCACAGCACCGCAGCGAGTGAGAGATAGCCGCCGGTGAGGGACTTCCCCACGCAGAGGATGTCCGGGGATCGTGGGTGAACCATCCGACCCGATGGATCAGCTGGCGCGCGGGCAGGGTCCCCCGCTCCGTCCAAAACCCGGTCCCCCGCCCTGTCGCCCGCCCAGAGCGGGCCGGTGCGGTGGAAGCCGGTCGCGATCTCGTCGTGGATCACCAGTGCCCCGTGCTCGCGAGCCAGGTCGTGCAGCACCACCAGCACGTGCGGTGAGTAGACGTGCATTCCCCCAGCACCCTGGAGCACCGGCTCGACGATCACCGCGGCCACCGACTCGGCGTTCCCGGCATACAACGCCCTGGTCTCCCGCTCCCACGCCACCATCTCCGGGTCGTCGGCAGCGCGGAGCAGCCCACCGGGGGGCCGGGGGGCAAAGACGTGCTCGGGCAGCACGCCACGAAACAGCGCGTGCATGCCGCCGACCGGGTCAGTCACCGACATCGGTGAGAACGTGTCGCCGTGGTAGCCCCCGCGCACGGTGAAGAAGCGGGTCCGCGCACGTCCGGACGCCAGGTGCCACTGCAGCGCCATCTTCATGGCGACCTCGACCGAGACCGACCCCGAGTCGGCCAGGAAGACGTGCTCGAGCCCAGCCGGTGCCAACCCGAGGAGCCGCTGCGCCAACCCGATCGCCGGCTCGTGGGTGAGGCCGCCGAACATCACGTGCGACATCGAGGCGAGCTGTCTCGTGGCAGCGGCGTCGAGCTCGGGCACGGCATACCCGTGGATGGCACACCACCACGAGCTCATCGCGTCGATGACCTCGCGCCGCTCCCCTGCCCGATCCCGCAACCGGAGCCGGATGCCGTCAGCCGACTCCACGAGGTAGGGCTGCTGGGGCGTCAGCGCTGAGGAGTAGGGGTGCCAGACGTGTTCGCGGTCGAACGCGAGCAGCGCCTCCAGGGCGTCGGGCGAGGGGGTCTGGGCGGGCATCACCACCCATTGTTCCCGAGTCGGGTGCCCACGTGGCTGGCAGGGCCACAGGTGGGCTCACGACGGGAATGGGGCGTCAGGCAGCGTCGCGGGCCACCTCGACCTGACGGGTCAGGCGACCCACGAGGTCGCGCAGCGCGGCGTCGAGACCGGCGTCGGCGAGTCGCCCGTCCACGAAGGCCTGGAAGGAGGAGCCCACGCCCACGGTGTCCTCGATGACGTCAGCGCCCGCCACCTTGAGCACCTTGACACCGTCCTCGCGAGCCCACTGGGCGCCCTTCGGGGAGCCGCTGGCCGCGATGACGGCGGCGGGCTTGCCCGCGATCGAGGAGGCTCCGCGCGGCCGGGACGCCCAGTCGACGGCGTTCTTGACGGCGCTGGGCAGCGAGCCGTTGTATTCCGGGGTGACGATCAGCACGGCATCGCTCTCGGCGACCGCCTCGCGCAGGTCGCGAGCGACCACGTCGAGGGTGTCGTCGTGGTCGATGTCCTCGGAGTAGTGGGGCAGCCCTGCGAGTCGCTCGAAGACGGTGCCGGTCACGCCCGCGGGCAGGTGCGCGATGGCGGCGTCGGCGAGGGTGCGGTTGGTGGAGCCGGCGCGCAGGCTGCCGACGAGGACGAGGACGGAGAGGCTCATAAGTGGTTGAACCGTCAATCATCTGTGGTCATTCCCCGCTGCGTCCGGCGAGTTGGGCTCCCCGGGGCAGACCTGCCGGACGCACCGTCCTCAGCGCCAGGTCGACTGCTCCACGCTGCCGTGGCGGCTGCACGTGGCGATCCACGCACCGGGGGTGACCTGCACGACCATCCGGCGCCGGCAGTGCACGCAGAAGCGCGGCGGCTCCAGCGGGGCCCGGCGAACACATCGTGCGTGCTCGACCCCCGAGCCCG
>JBDTDY010000403.1:0-6635 GCA_039922835.1 Ornithinibacter sp. | reverse complement strand
AGCCAGCCGTTGGGCATCGAGCGCACCGTCTCCTTCGTCAGTGAGGACCTGAGGCTCACCGGGCGCATCGACCGGCTCGACGACCGCCGTGGCGAGCTCGTCGTCGTCGACTACAAGACCTCGCGGGTGCCCTCGAGCGACGACGACGCCCGCACCTCCCTGCCGATGGCCCTGTATGCCGCTGCGGTGTGGAAGATGTTCCGTCGTCGCACGTTGCGGGTCGAGCTGCACCACGTGCCCACCGGGCAGGTCGGGGCGCACGAGCACACCCCGGAGTCGCTCTCGCGCAAGGTCGAGCAGGCCCGCTCCATCGCGCGTGATGCGCGGCGCGCGGGTGTCGACTTCTCCGAGCACGGCAGCGACTCGGCGATGTTCCCGCCGGTCACCGGGCCCTTGTGCTCCTGGTGCGACTTCAGGGCCCACTGCCCGGAGGGTCAACGAGCCGGCCCGGAGAAGTCGGACTGGGCGGCCCTCGAGGGGGAGTCCGCCGCAGCGGGTGCGGCCCCGCTCGGGAGTGGGGAGCTTCGCTGATGGATCAACGCGTCTCCTTCGTCACTCTCGCCGTACGAGACCTCGACCGCTCGCGGGTGTTCTACGTGGATGGTCTCGGGTGGACCCCGGAGCTCGACGTGCCGGGTGAGGTGGTGATGTTCACCGCAGGCGACCGGCTCGTGCTCGCGCTGTGGGACCGCGCGGCCTTCGAGGCGGAGGTCGGGTCGCCGGCCCTGAGGGGTGAGGGCGTCCCGCCCATGACGCTCTCGCACAACGTGCCGCACCCCCGCGACGTCGACGCGGTGATCGAGCTCGCGCGGGAAGCAGGAGCAGAGGTGGGCGAGGCGAGGTCTCGCGACTGGGGTGGTTACACCGCCTACTTCGCCGACCCCGACGGGTTCAGGTGGGAAGTCGCCTGGAACCCGGGCCCCATCGGGCTCCGGGTCGTCCCGGACACCGACGTCGACCCGACCACGTGAGCGGGCCGCCGGATCTTCTCACCGAGAGGCTGCGACTGCGCCAGTGGGAGGAGTCGGACCGTGAGCCGTTCGCCGCACTGAACGCGGACCCCGAGGTGATGCGTCACTTCCCCTCACCCCTGACCCGGGCCCAGTCCGAGGACCTGGTCGACCGGCTTGCGGCGGGCATCGCCGAGCGCGGTTGGGGCCTGTGGTGCGTGGTGCGGCTCGACACGGGCGAACCCATCGGTTTCACTGGGCTGTCGGTGCCTCGGTTCGATGGCGCGTTCACCCCGTGCGTCGAGGTGGGGTGGCGACTCGCTCGTGTCTCGTGGGGACAGGGATTCGCCACGGAGGCGGCCCGGGCCGCGCTCGACGTGGCTTTCGGTGAGATCGGCCTCGAGGAGGTCGTGTCCTTCACGGCCGAGGGCAACCACCGGTCCAGGGCCGTCATGGCTCGCCTGGGGATGGTGCACGACGCGTCGGACGACTTCGACCACCCCTGGATCGCCGCCGGTGACCCGCTGCGGCGGCACGTCCTCTACCGGCTGGCCCGACCATCGGGCGGCGCCTGAGGGAGCGCGAAGCGCAGGGGTGCGTCGCTCAGCCGACGCGGCGGGGGCGGTAGGACGCCAGGTTGTCCATCAGGATGTCGCGCACCTGGGCGGCCTCGCGGGACTCGTCGTCACCGACCGCGGCGAGCAGGTCGTCGATGTCGCGCGGGGTGCGGTAGTGCGAGAGATCGGCTTCGAGCTTGCGGGTGGCAGCGCGCGCCTCGCGACGCTCGCGGAGCTCGTCCTTGACGGTGGACCACAGGTGAGAGGTGCTCATGACTCCATGGTCGCTCGTTCGAACCGTTGCGTCTAATGCAATCCGAGCAACTGTCGATTGCCGTATGATCATGGTTATGGACACCGATGCGCTGCGCTGGTTCCAGCTCGTCGCCGACGGCTACACGGTGACCGAGGTCAGCGACGTGTTCGGGGTCAGCCAGTCGGGGGTCTCGCGGGCCTTGGCCCGACTGGAAGGCGACGTCGGCACGCCCCTGCTCCGGCGTTCCGGGCGGGTGCTGAGGATGACGCTGGCGGGTGTCGCGTTCAAGCGCCACGTGGACGACGTGGTGAACCACCTCGACGACGGGCTGGCCGCCGTCACCGAACTGGTCGATCCGGAGAGTGGCACCATCAGCCTCGCGTTCCCGCTGAGTCTCGGCTCCTGGCTCGTGCCCCGGCTGGTCCAGGGGTTCGCGCGAGAGCACCCCCGGGCCCGGGTCGTCCTGGCCAGGACCTCCGTGGGTGAGGGAGGTCAGATCTCCCAACAGCTGGCCAGTCGTCGCGCCGACCTCGAGCTCACGGCCCACCGGGTGCTGAGCCCCGGTTATGCCTGGCAGAAGGTGCTTCTCGAGCCGCTCGTGCTCGCCGTCCCGCCCCACCACCACCTCGCGTCACGCCCCGACATCTCCCTCGCGGACGTGTCGGGTGAGCCGTTCATCCTCAGGCGCGCACCATCGACGATGCGCGGCCAGACCATCGACCTCTGCGCGGGCGCGGGGTTCGAGCCCGAGATCGCCTTCGAGGCCGACGACCTCCCGACGGTGCGGGGGCTGGTCGCTGCCGGCCTGGGGGTCGCAGTGGTCCCAGCCCAGGGACTGCCGCTTCCCACGACCTTCGCGCGCACCCGCCTCCTGCCGCTCACTGACGCCGGAGCCCACCGCGAGGTGGGTCTGGCCTGGGCCTCGGAGCGACCCCTGTTGCCGTCCGCCGTCGAGTTCCGCCGGTTCGTGCTGGCCGGCGGTTCCCACCTGCTGGACGGGTGAGACAATCGGGCGCCCGACCCGAGCACCCTCTGAAAGGCACTCCCTCGATGGCGCCCAAGCGCAAGGCCACGATCATCGCCCTCGCGAACCAGAAGGGCGGGGTCGCCAAGACGACGTCGGTCGCCTCACTGGGTGCTGCGTTCGCGGAGCACGGGCGACGCGTCCTGCTCGTCGACCTGGACCCGCAGGCGTGCCTGACGTTCAGCCTGGGAGTCGACCCGGATCTCGTCGAGGCCTCGATCCACGACGTCCTCACCGGGTCGACGACGTTGCGCGAGGTGATCACCCCGTGCGAGGACGGCGTCGACCTGGTGCCGAGCTCGATCGACCTCGCCGGGGCGGAGGCGTTCCTGCTGTCCCGGCCCGCGCGCGAGTACGTCCTGAAGGGTGAGCTGGACACCGTCCGCAAGGACTACGACGTCATCCTGCTCGACTGCTCGCCGAGTCTGGGCGTGCTGACCCTCAATGCGCTGACCGCCGCGAACGGACTCATCATCCCGATGCCGTGCGAGATGCTCAGCCACCGTGGCGTTGGCCAACTGCTCGACACGGTGCGCGACGTGAAGAAGATCCTCAACAAGAAGCTGCGGGTCATCGGCATCCTGCCCACGCTCTACGACGGCCGCAGCACCCACTCGCGCGAGGTGCTCGAGGACGTCGGGGAGCGCTACCAGCTACCGGTGCTGATGCCGCCGATCCCCAAGACGGTGCGCTTCGCCGAGGCACCTGCCGTCGGGCGCTCGATCCTGTCGACGGCTCGCACCTCCAAGGGCGCCACGGCCTACCGCGAGGTCGCCGCCTCGCTGCTCGACACCCTCTGACCCACTCGCCTCGTGACGCGGCCTCGAGTGGCGGCGTGGTCGGAGGCGGGGGAGTTGCGCGCCTCGTGTCGAGGGTTACCGCGCGGAAGTACCGGATTCAATCAGCCGCCCCTGCCCGGCATACAGTGATCGGATGCCGACAACGACACCCGCACTCATCGCCGACTCCGCGACCTCAGGCTTCCGTCAGGGGAGCATCGAGCGTCGCGACCTGCGCCCCGACGACATCCGGATCGACATCGCGTTCGCCGGGATCTGCCACTCCGACATCCACACCGCGCGCGAGGAGTGGGGACCCGCGAACTTCCCCCTGACCGTGGGCCACGAGATCGCCGGAACCGTCGTCGCGGTCGGGGACGAGGTCACCCGCCACGCCGTCGGCGACCGGGTCGGGGTCGGGTGCCTCGTGGACTCCTGCGGGGAGTGCGAGTCGTGCAAGGACGGCATGGAGCAGTGCTGCACCAAGGGCTCCGTCGGCACCTACAACGCCAAGGGTTACGACGGTGAGTGGACCATGGGTGGCTATGCCCGCGAGGTCGTCGTGAGCGAGCGCTTCGTCCTGCGCATCCCCGACGCGATGGAGCTCGACGTCGCCGCCCCCCTGCTCTGCGCCGGCATCACCACCTACTCCCCGCTGCGCCGCTGGGGCGCCGGCACGGGCCGCAGCGTGGCCGTGGTCGGGGTCGGCGGGCTCGGCCACATGGGCGTGAAGATCGCAGCCGCGATGGGGGCGAACGTCACGACCATCTCGCGCTCGATGGCCAAGGCCGATGACGCGGTGGAGCTCGGCGCGACCCAGCACATCGCGTCCTCCGACGAGAGCGCCATGAAGGCCGCGCGAGGGTCCTTCGACATCGTCCTCAACACGGTGAGCGCGGACATCCCGATCGCCGACTACCTGCGTCTGCTCAAGCCCAACGGGGTCGTCGTCAACGTGGGGCTGCCGCCATCGGACTACTCCATCCCGCCGGGCGCCCTGATCGGCGGCAACAAGGCCGTCGCGGGCTCGATGATCGGCGGCATCGCCGAGACCCAGGAGATGCTCGACTTCTGCGCCGAGCACGGCATCGCCGCGAGCATCGAGGTCGTCTCGGCCGATGACGTCGACGCGGCGTGGGACCGCGTGGTCGACGGTGACGTCCGCTATCGCGCGGTCATCGACACGAGCACGCTCACGGGCGGCTGACCCCACCCACCCCACACGGCGAACGCCGAAGGGCCGCACCGGATGTCGGTGCGGCCCTTCGGCGTGCGGTGCGGTGTCAGCTCGCGGTGGCGTCACCCGACGGCTTGCCGCCACGGGTGCGGCGACGGCTGCGGTTGCGTCTGGGGCGCTCTGCGCCCTCAGCGGGTGCCTCACCCTCGCGTGACGCCGGTCGGGCGGTGTCGCCGCGGGTCTCTCCGCCGCGGCCACCCCGGTTGTCGCCGGATCGCCCGCCGCGAGGGCCACGGTCACCGCCGGAGGAGGACGGGCCACGACGCCCCGCGCCCTTGCCGGTCTCGCCGAGGTCCTCGAGCACCTCTGCGCCCAGACCCTCACGGGTCTGCTGGGCGCGGGGGAGGCGGCCCTTGCTGCCCTCGGGGATGTCCAGGTCGGCGTACAGGTGCGGCGAGGAGGAGTAGGTCTCCTGCGCCTCCGGCATCCCGAGGTCGAGGACCTTGTTGATCATGCCCCAGCGGTGCAGGTCGTCCCAGTCGACGAAGGTGACCGCGATGCCGGTGTTGCCGGCGCGGGCCGTGCGCCCGATGCGGTGCAGGTAGGTCTTCTCGTCCTCCGGGCACTGGTAGTTGATGACGTGGGTGACGTGCTCGACGTCGATGCCCCGGGCCGCGACGTCGGTGGCGACCAGGATGTCGACCTTTCCGTTGCGGAACGCCCGCAGCGCCTGCTCGCGCGCCCCCTGCCCGAGGTCGCCGTGGATCGCCGCGGCCGCGAACCCGCGCTCGGCGAGGTCGTCGGCCACCTTCGCGGCGGTGCGCTTGGTGCGGCTGAAGATGATGGTGAGACCGCGGCCGCGAGCCTGCAGCATGCGGGCGAGCATCTCGACCTTGTCCATCGCGTGGGCCCGGTAGACGAACTGCTCGACCGCCTTGACGGTGTGCGCGTTCTCCTGGTCGTCACCCATCGCGCGGATGTGCGTCGGCTGGCTCATGTAGCGCCGCGCGAGAGCGACGACGGCACCGGGCATGGTGGCGGAGAAGAGCATGGTCTGGCGGGTGGCTGGCGTCATGGACAGCAGCCGCTCCACGTCGGGGAGGAACCCCAGGTCGAGCATCTCGTCGGCCTCGTCGAGCACCACCATGCGGCAGTGCGAGAGGTCGAGGTGGCCCTGCTTGGCGAGGTCGATGAGTCGCCCCGGGGTGCCGACGACGACCTCGACCCCACGCTGGAGGGCCTCGATCTGCGGCTCGTACGCGCGGCCGCCGTAGACGGTGAGGACCCGGACGCCGCGGCGCTTCCCGGCGCGCTCGAGATCGCTGGCGACCTGCACGGCGAGCTCGCGAGTCGGTGCCACCGCGAGTGCCTGCGGCTTGCCGGCGGCCGGCATGGTGGCCCACGCCGCGTCGCTCGGGGAGATGACCCGGTTGAGGATCGGGATGCCGAAGCCGAGCGTCTTGCCCGTGCCGGTCTTGGCCTGGCCGATGATGTCGTGGCCGCCGAGCGCGACGGGCAGCGTCATCGCCTGGATGGGGAACGGCGAGGTGATGCCGTGGTCCGCGAGGGCGCCGACGATGTCGGGGTGGATCGCGAAGTCGGAGAAGGAGGGGAGGGGCGGGGCGGGCTGCTTTTCGGCAGTCGCCGTGGCGTCGGTGACGTCGGTCATTGACTCACTTCCGGTCGGCAGGCGCGAAGGGCGCGCCAGCGCGGGCTGCGGGCCGATCGGAGGTCTTCGGGGGCGCGCGCCGCGTCTCGTTCGCTCGGGCTCGCCACGTCAATGAAACGGATCTTTCGTGCCGACCGGGCACCGTGGACGGTCCCACTCTACCGTTAGGCTCCGGCGACATGGACCAGCGCATGATCGAGGACCCCAGCTACCGCGCCGCCGT
>JBDTDY010000402.1:0-17651 GCA_039922835.1 Ornithinibacter sp. | reverse complement strand
CCACACCGCTTCCCACGCACCGGGTTCCCGCGACGCCACCATGTGATGATCTGGCGCATGACGCGCATCGGGATCGTGACCGCCAGCACTCGTCCGAAGCGGATCGGGCACCACGTGGCCACCTGGGTCGAGTCACTCTCCCCCGCAGGGGTGGAGGTCGTCCCGGTCGACCTGCGCGAGCTGGATCTACCGTTGCTCGACGAGCCGGAGATGCCCTCGGACGGCCACTACGTCCACGAGCACAGTCGTCGCTGGGCCGCCGTCGTCGAGTCCCTGGACGCCGTGGTCCTGGTGATGCCCGAGTACAACCGCGGCTACAACGCCGCACTCAAGAACGCGATCGACTACCTCTACGCGGAGTGGGACGGGATGCCGGTCGCATGCGTCGGATATGGCTGGAGCGGAGCGCAGTTCGCCCGTTCAGCCCTGCGTCAGACGCTCGAGCGCATCGGGATGGTGGTCATCGAGGGAGCAGCGCTGCACTTCGAGCGCACGCTCGACCTCGACGGCACGGTGCGGGCCGACGAGGAGTCCACGCAGTCGGTCCTGGCCATGTTCCAGGCCCTTGTCGAAGCCTCTGCTGAAGTCGTGCAAGCACGTCGACCCTAGATAGGGTGAACGGGCGTCACGGGATCGCCGCTCCATGGCGACCCTCGTGAGCGCGGGCCGCAGGACCACCGACCAGGAGGCACGCATGGCGCCCGACGAGCCGGACATGACGCCGGAGGACCCCATCCCCGACTCCCCCGAGCCCGTCGGCTCGGTGCGCACCGCGATCTTCCGCAGGTCGACCTGGACCGAGACCCAGTTCGTCGCCAACGCCCTCCGCACCGAGACCATCGGCGGCGGCATCCTGCTCTTCGCCGCCGTCATGGCGCTGGTCTTCGCCAACACCCCGCTGCGCGACTTCTACGAAGGTCTGCGCGACGCGAAGATCGGTCTCGAGTGGGGAGACCTCAAGCTCTCCGTGGGGCACTGGGCCGCTGACGGCCTGCTCGCGATCTTCTTCTTCGTCGCAGGGCTGGAGCTCAAGCGCGAGTTCATCGTGGGCGAGCTCAAGACCGTCGCGCGGGCCGCGGTCCCCGTGACCGCAGCCTTCGGCGGGGTCCTCATGCCTGCGCTGGTCTTCCTCGGGGTCGTCACGGTGCTGGGAGCGGACGCGGACGCCTACCGCGGCTGGGCCATCCCGACGGCGACCGACATCGCCTTCGCGCTCGCCGTGCTCGCCGTCGTCAGCACCCACCTGCCCTCGGGCCTGCGCTCCTTCCTGCTCACCCTCGCCGTCGTGGACGACCTCATCGCGATCACCATCATCGCGATCTTCTACACCTCCGACCTCGATGTCACGGCGCTCCTCCTCGCGCTCGTCCCACTCGTGCTGTTCGCCGGCCTGACCCAGCGACGGATCACCTACTGGTGGCTCCTCATCCCCCTGGCCTTCGCGACGTGGGCCCTGGTCCACGCATCCGGGGTGCATGCCACGGTGGCAGGAGTCCTGCTGGGCCTCGTCGTCCCGGTCAAGCCGCGCAAGAGCGTGCCGGGCATCAGCACGCTGAGCCGCAAGACCGACGTGGCGCACCGCTTCGAGCACCGGCTGCGCCCGATCTCCGCCGGGTTCGCCGTGCCGATCTTCGCGTTCTTCTCCTCCGGCGTCGCCATCGTCGGCGGAGGCTTCACCGCCGCCATCGGCGACGAGGTCGCACTCGGGGTGGTGGCCGGGCTCATCATCGGCAAGCTGGTCGGGGTCTTCGGCACGACCTACCTCATGGCGCGGTTCACCGCCGCCCACCTCGACGACAACCTCGCCTGGCGCGACGTCGCGGGTCTCGCGCTGCTCACAGGGGTGGGCTTCACGGTGTCCCTGCTCGTGGGTGAGCTCGCCTTCGGGGCTGGTTCGGAACGCGACGAGCACATCAAGATCGGCATCCTCTTCGGCTCACTCCTGGCTGCGATCCTCGCGTCCGTGGTGCTGCGGGCACGGAACAAGGTCTACAAGCGGATCGCGGAGGAGGAGAGCGTCGACGAGGACCACGACGGCATCCCCGACGTCTTCCAGCAGGAGTCCAAGGGCGCCTGACGCGACGGTGACTGGGTAAGGTCGGGTTCAGAGGGTCCGGACGGGCCGACGAGGACGAGTGAGGTTGACACCACGATGGCACGCCCGAGTTCTGACACGGACCGCACGATCGGCCAACTGGTGGCTGACGCCACCCACGACCTCCAAGGCATCGTGCGCGGGGAGGTCGCCCTCGCGAAGGCGGAGGTGACCTCCGGGGCCAAGGTCATGGGCAAGGGTGCCGGGCTACTCGCCGGGGCCGCGTTCCTCGCCCTGATGGGCTTCGTCTTCCTGCTGCACACGCTGGCCCAGGTCATCGCCATCTGGCTCCCGATCTCCGCCGGATACGGCATCGTCACCGCGCTCGTCCTCATCCTCGCCGCGGTCCTCGCCATGCTCGGCCGCAAGGCCCTTCAGTCCGCCAAGCCCGCCCCGGAGCGGGCGATCGAGCAAGGTCAGAAGACGATCGCGGTGCTCAAGGGCCAGCCCGAGGACGCGGCGTAACCTCAAGCGCGACACCCTCGGCGCACCCCCTCCGGGACCAGCGAAGCTGCGCGCCGAATGTCGCGGGTGGTGGGCCCTCAGCCCACCGAGCACGCACCGGTGGGCACCGCCGAGCGCGCGCCCGACCCGTCGCGCAGTACCGGGCCCATCTCTGCCAGCGTGAGCGCATAACCGGTGGCCGGGTCATCGCGCGAGGTGGCGAAGACCATGCCCACCACGCGCCCGGCGGAGTCCAGCAGCGGCCCTCCGGAGGCGCCGCGCCGCACCTGGGCCCGCAGCGAGTAGACCTCCCGGGTGACTCCCGGATGCTGGTAGATATCGGTCCCGCTCGCCTCGAGCACGGCCCGCACCCGGGCTCCTCCCACCCACAGTCCGTCGTCGAGGGGAAACCCTGCGATGACGCCGCCGTCACCGGCCACCAGCGGAGATCCGCGGTCGAGGGCCGGAGCGGACAGACCTGGCACGTCGAGCACGGCGACGTCGCGTGCGGCGTCGATCGCGACGACCCGGCCGCGCAGGGTCGGGCCCTGGTCGCGCACTCGCACCGCCACGGAATCCGAACCCGCCACGACGTGGGCGTTGGTGGCGACCCGACCGGGTGAGAGGACCCAGCCGGTGCCCACCTGCGCTCGCCCGCACGCCGGGGCATCAGCCCGCAGGTGCACCACCGAGTCAAGGGCTCGGCGCACGTCGGGGTCACGAGCCAGCGCGGCGTCAGGTGGCGGAACGGCCAGGATCGGCTCCTGCCGCACGCCGGCGAAGACGCGCGGGAAGCCTTCGCGGTCCAAGGCCCGGATCACAGCGTCGACGAGGCGGTCGGCGGACCTGGGCACGACATCGTCCACGGCGGCGACGACGCTCGAGCGGGACACCACGGACCGGATGCCGGGCGGGCCACCGGCGGCGAGCGCCCCGGCGACCACCCACAGCACGAGCACGGAGGTGACCAGCACTGCCACCAGCCCCAGGGCAGAGTCGAGGACCCGGAAGCCGGGCGCGTCGACGGCATCCCCGATCCTTCGGGCGAGCGCGAGCATCACGACCTGCCCGGTGATCGCGAGCACGAGCGCCGAGCCGACCAGCAGCAGGACAGAGGCGGTGCTGCCCCGCTCGATCCCCCACTGCTCCTGCGCGAGCCCCGGGACGACGCGCACCGCGAGGGAGGCACCGCCGATCAGCCCGATCGCCCCGAGCACGGCGGGCACGAAGCCCTGCCTCCACCCACTCCACGCATACGCGGCGAGGAGCGCGACCAGGCCGACGTCGAGGGCGACGACGCCGTTCACCCCGGCTGCCCCCTCATCCACGGAGACATGACGCGGTCGGGCAGCGGACGCTCGTCAGCGGCATCCCAGGGGTGGGTGAGGTGGGCCAGGTCGAAGAGGCTGCTGAGGAGCATCGCGGTGAAGCCCCACACGAACAGGTCACCGACCTCGAACGCCGGGCCGCGGTAGGGGCCGAAGACCGCGGTGAACCGGTGCCCGGGGTCGAGCAGGTCCGGCACGGGCACCCGCACCACCCGCGCGACCTCGCCCTCGTCGACCACCCCGACGGGCACCGGGGCCGGCCACCACGCGAGCACGGGCGTCACCGCGTGCTCGCTCGGTGCGAGGTAGACGTCGGGGAAGGTTGCCAGCACGTCGACCCCGGCGGGGTCGAGCCCGACCTCCTCCTCGGCCTCTCGCAGCGCGGCCGCGACGGACCCGTCGTCCTGCGGGTCCAGCCGCCCTCCGGGGAAGGAGATCTGGCCCGGGTGGGCGCGCAGCGTGTGGGCACGCTCGGTGAGCACGACGTCTTCGCCGCCTGCGGCATCCGGACCGAACAGCATGAGGACTGCTGATCGCCGCCCGACCCCGGGAGGTGGGGCGTAGGCCGCGAACCAGTCGTGGCCGGCGATGTCGTCACGCAGCGCGACCTGCGAGAGCCACGTGGGGCGCGGGGCGCTCACGGCTCCGGCGGTGGGTCGTCGGGGAGCCGGCCCGGTGGCGGGTCTGGCAGCGCGGCGCCGGGCGCGAGCTCGTACTTCAACAGCGTCCTCGCCACCGCCGGGTCGGTCTCACCCTCGCCGTAGGAGGGGCACCAGCGAGTCACCGGGCAGGCACCGCAGGCCGGTCGGCGGGCGTGGCAGGTGCGCCGCCCGTGGAAGATCAGCGCATGGCTGAGCGTCGTCCAGTCCTTGCGCGGGAACAGGGCCGCGAGGTCGGCCTCGACCTTCACCGGGTCGGTCTGCTCACTCCAGCCGAGCCGCCTCGCGAGCCGCCCGACGTGGGTGTCCACGGTGATGCCCGGGATGCCGAAGGCGTCTCCCAGCACGACGTTGGCGGTCTTGCGTCCTACGCCGGGCAGGGTCACCAGGTCGACCAGGCGTGCGGGCACCTCACCGTCGAACCGATCCACGATCGCCGCGGAGAGCGTGATCACCGAGTTCGTCTTGGCCCGGAAGAACCCAGTGGGCCGAAGGATCGTCTCCATCTCCGCGCGGTCTGCTCCCGCGAGGGCCTGGGCCGTGGGCCACCGCCCGAAGAGCGTGGGCGTGACCGAGTTGACCATGACGTCCGTCGTCTGGGCCGAGAGCACCGTGGCGACGAGGAGCTGCAGCGGGCTCTCGAAGTCGAGCTCGCAGTGGGCGTAGGGGTAGCGCTCGAGGAGCGCCCGATAGGTGCGCCGCGCACGCCGGGTCCTCGCCACCGCAGACTCCGGAGCGTCCAGACCGGAACCGGAGCGGACTGCTTTGGGTGGGGTCACGGGCACGCCCGCAAGCGTACGTCGTGCCCCTGACGGCGGCCGTCCCGATCCGGGCCGCCGGACTCTGGCACACTGTGGCCCGTGGACCACGACGTCGTGCGCAGAGCGCCCCTGTTCGCCGCCCTCGATGAGCAGGTGGCGGAATCCCTCATCTCCACCATGAGCCCCGGGCACATGGAGCGCGGCGACGTGCTCTTCCACGAAGGCGACCCGGGTGACCGGCTCTACGTCATCGGCGAGGGCAAGATCAAGCTGGGCCGCTCCAGCAGCGACGGCCGCGAGAACCTGCTGGCCATCCTCGGGCCGGGCGAGATGTTCGGCGAGCTCTCGCTCTTCGATCCGGGGCCGCGCACCGCCACGGCGACCGCGATCGCCGAGACACAGGTGCTCTCGATGAGCCACCAGCAGCTCGGCGAGTTCCTCCGCGAGCGCCCCGGGGTCGCCACGACCCTGCTCGCTGCTCTTGCCCGGCGGCTGCGACGCACCAACGAGTCGCTGGCCGACCTCGTCTTCACCGACGTGCCGGGGCGGGTGGCGAAGGCCCTGCTCGACCTTGCCGGGCGGTTCGGCCGCCCCGTGGACGAGGGCGTGATGGTCGCCCACGACCTCACCCAGGAAGAGCTCGCCCAGCTCGTCGGCGCCTCCCGCGAGACGGTCAACAAGGCCCTCGCCGACTTCGCGGCACGCGGCTGGCTGCGCCTGGAGGCGCGCGCCGTGCTCCTGCAGGACGTCGAGCGACTCAGGCGCCGCGCGCGCTGAGGTGCTCCAACTGGGCCCGGATCGACATCCGGGCCGCTGGCCACACCGCCTCGGGCACGTCCGCATAGACCCTTCGCAGCACCCCCTCCACCGGATCGTCCTCTGCCGCAGCGCCGTCGGCGAGCGCAGCCCGCACCTGCTCGAGCCGCTCCCGCCGGTGGGTGCGGTAGAAGGAGACCATGGCGCCGGCATCCGGCACGACCGGTCCGTGTCCGGGGAGGATCGCGCTCACCGCTCCCTCGCCCGTCAGGCGTGATATCCGCTCCAACGACGCCAGGTATGCCGTGAGCTCGCCGTCGGGGTGCGCCACCACGGTGGTCCCGCGGCCCAGGACGGTGTCGCCGGTGAGCAGCGCGTGGTCGGCGGCCAGCGCGAAGGAGATCGAGTCGGCGGTGTGACCGGGCGTCGCGACGACGCGAAGCTCCAGACCGCCGGCCGTCACGACATCGCCGTCCGAGAGGTCGTCGTGCCCGCGCCCGACGGCGCGCACCCTGGTGCCGGTGAGCTCGGCGAACCGCGGAGCGGCCTCGGCGTGGTCGTGGTGCCCGTGGGTGAGGATCGTCTCGACCACGCGCGCTCCGCTTGCTCGGACGACATCGAGCACTGCCTGAAGGTGACCCTCGTGGAGCGGGCCCGGGTCGATCACCACGGCGTCGCTGCTTCCCGGCTCCAGGAGCACCCACGTGTTGGTGCCGTCGAGGGTCATCGGCCCCGGGTTCGGGGCGAGGACGCAGTGCGCTCGCGGAGTGACCTGCCCGCCGCTCCACGCGGCGGTGACGGACGGAGGTGGTTGGGCGCTCACCCCAGCGAGTATGCCGCGCACCACCTCGGTCGGCTGGGCTCGGTGCGGCGCAGGCGCGCCCTGCACACCGACAGGCAGTGCGAGCAACTCAGGACCAGGCCCCCCACAGCGAGGCAGCGCGGAGGGCCGGGCCTCGTTGACTGCCTGTCCGCCTGTCCGCCTGTCCGCGCGGTGGGTGTGGATAACCCCTCAGCCCCGTGCTCGGCCTCGAGCAGGATGACCCTCATGGGTGAGGTCGCGGAGACGGTACGGATGTTCGGGGGTGTGCTCGCCTGGCGCGAGCTCGTGTACGTCCACGGGCGCGGAGACGTCGACCGGGCGGTTCGGGCCGGTGAGCTGGTGCGGGCGGGGCGCGGGCGCTATGTGTTGCCGACCACAGCAGCACATCTCGCGGCGGCGCACGCCCGCACCGCCACGCTCTCCCACACCAGCGCGGCACTCCACCACGGGTGGAAGGTCAAGGTCGTCCCCGCTGAGGCGTGGGTGACGGTCAGGCGCAAGAGGCACCTGCGTCAGGCAGCCCGCGCCGGCATCGTGCCCCACTGGGCAGATCTGGGCCCCGCTGATGCCCGCTACGGCGTCACGCGCCCACTGCGCACGGTCCTCGACTGCGCGCGGCGCCTCCCCTTCGATGAGGCGCTGTCGGTGGCCGACTCGGCTCTTCGGGCTGGGGACGTGGGCGCAGAGGAGCTGCGGTCCGCGGCATCCGGCCTGCGGGGGCACGGGGCGCGGGCGGCGCGACGGGTCGTTGCCCATGCCGACCCCAGATCTGCCAACCCCTTCGAATCGGTGTTGCGGGCACTGTGCATCGAGGAGGGGTTCGAGCTCGTGCCACAGCTCGAGATTGCCGAGTCGGGGTTGTATGCCGTCGTGGACCTCGGCAGCGGCGAGCTCATGCTCGCGGTGGAGGCCGACGGCTTCGAGCACCACGGCACCCGGGTGGGGTTGCGGAAGGACTGTCGGCGACACACCGAGCTGTCGATCTTCGGGTGGTCCTCGATGCGGTTCACCTTCGAAGACGTCATGGGCGAGCCGGAGTGGGTGCGATGGGCGCTGCGCACATGGCGATCCATCCGCACGGATGGGTCAGCCATGGCACCACCACCACGGCGAGCACGCCGACAGGCAGTGGCCTGACAGGGCGCGCTGCCCGCGCGCGGAGTCACGCTCCATGGTCACGGCAGGCGTGCCGACTGCCTGTCGGTGTGTGCCCGCCCGATGGGGATCCCTCCGCGCGGGTTGGGCGCAGGACGAGGATGCCGTCCTCGCGCCGCACCAGCTCGGGCAGCACCCGGGCGACGCGCGGGCGGTCGGCGAGGAACGACGCGGCGTCGGTGAACCCGGTCAGCGCCTCCAGCGAGACGACCGTGGGCGGCAGCATCCGCACCTCACCGGCCCCGTGCTGCTCGAGAAGGTCGCGCGGACGAACCCACGCGCTGTGGTCGGACTCGGTCGTCGTGCCACGAGCCACCTGGTCCGTGGGCATCGCGGCCGCGAGGATCCACGTGTCATACCGGCGGGGTTCGAAGGCCGGGGTGACCCAGTGGGCCCGGCCGCGAAGGTCCGCGACCTCGAGCCGGACCCCGCACTCCTCCTCCACCTCGCGAACGGCCGCCGCCGCGAAGGGCGCCGCCGCCGCCGCGGTCACGCCCATCGCCGTGGCAAGCTCGGCCAGCCCGGGGGTCCCGGGGGCCAAGGAGTAGTCGACGGGATCGACACCCCCACCGGGAAAGACCATGGTCGAGGGCGCGAACGCCATCGAGGAGACGCGCAGCTGCACGTAGACCTCGGGGCCGGACGCTCCGTCACGCACGAGCATCACCGTGGCGGCGGTGCGCAGCGGCCCGTCGACGCGCTCACTCGAGCCGAGCCACGCCTCCGCCCGCGCAGCGAGCCCGGGGTCCCCGGAGACGGGGTGCTCGACGACGGGGGTCATCGGCGCACCGACGCCTCAGTCGCGGACGTGGACGATGACCTCGACCTCGACCGGGGCGTCGAGCGGGAGGGCGACGACGCCGACCGCAGAGCGCGCGTGCAGCCCGGCATCCCCGAAGACCTCACCGAAGAGCTCGCTGGCGCCGTTGACGACACCCGGCTGGCCGGTGAAGGAGGGGTCCGATGCGACGAACCCGACGAGCTTCACGACTCGCTCCACCCGGTCGAGGTCCCCGACGACGGACTTCACCGCGGCGATCGTGTTGAGGGCACAGGCCCGCGCGAGCTGCTTGGCCTCGGACGGCGAGACCAGTCCCGGCCCTTCGCCCACCTTGCCGGTGTGCGCCATCACGCCTTCGACCATGGGGAGCTGCCCCGACACGTAGACGCGCGACCCGTCGAGCACGGCCGGCACGTAGGCGGCGACAGGGGGCACGACCTCGGGCACGCTGAGCCCCAGCTCGGCGAGGCGCTCCTCGACCTTGCCCATCAGGCGCTCTGCCGCTTGAGGTAGGCCACGAGGTTACCCTCGGGCATGACCAGGACCTGGACGAGCTCCCAGCCGTCCTGGCCCCACTGGTCGAGGATCTGCTTGGTCGCGTGCACGATCAGCGGGACGGTGGCGTATTCATACTTCGTCATGCCGACCACCCTAGCCCCGGCCCGCTCCAGGACTAGCGTGACCTCGGTGAGCGACGACACCGACATCATGTTCCGCAGCGCCAGACCGCCGGACCGCACGGAGGTGACCGGGCCGGAACAGACCGACGTCTACGACGTCTGGGAGCCTCGGCCCGACCGCGCGCGAGGGGTCACCGTCGCACTCGTGCACGGCGGCTTCTGGCGCGAGCAGTACGACCGCACCCACCTGGCGCCCCTGGCCGAAGCCCTGGCTCGCGACGGCTTCCACGTCGCGAGCCTGGAATACCCCCGGATCGGTATGCCGGGTGGCGGCTGGCCGGGCACGGGCCAGGCGGTCCTCTCCCGGCTCGAGTCGGTCCACGCCGATGAGCACCTGCCGGACCGCGTGGTCGTGGTCGGGCACTCAGCCGGGGGGCACCTCGCCCTGTGGGTGGCATCGAGCGAGCGGTCACCGTGGCTCACCGGTGTCGTGGCTCTCGCGCCGGCCGCGGACCTCGGCGTGGTCGACCGGTTGGGGCTGAGCGACGACGCCGCCCGGGCCCTGCTCGGTGGGACCCCTCAGGAGGCGCCCGAGGTGTGGGCCGATGCCGACCCGATGCGCCAGAGGCTCACCGTCCCCACCGTGATCGTCACCGGGGAGTTCGACGACGTGGTGCCCGCGGAGGTGGTCGACTCCTACGTGGCTGGGCGCACGCCACAGGAGCCGCTGCACACCACGGTGGCGCGCCGCGCCGATCACTTCGACGTGATCGACCCGGTCGGTTCGGCATACCTGCTCGTCCTGGCGGAGATCGAGGAGCTGACCCTCAGCAGGCACTGATCCCTCGTGCCCGGGCATCACGCAGTGCAGCGGGGCCTCTACGCTGATCCGGTGTCCAGCGCTCCCGTGTCCCACGCCGTCAAGGGCGCCCGTCTCCATGTCGTGAGCGGCAAGGGCGGCGTCGGGAAGACGACCGTGGCCGGAGCCCTGGCCCTCGCGCTGGCCCGCGGAGGTCGGCGGGTGCTGCTCCTCGAGGTCGAGGGCCGCCAGGGCATCAGCCAGACGTTCGACGTGCCGCCGCTCGGCGACGAGGAGGTCCGGCTGGTCACCACCCCGGCCGGCGGCGAGCTGTGGGGGCTCTCGATCGACGCGACGGCCGCGCTCATGGAATACCTCCAGACCTTCTACAAGCTCGGTCGGGCGGGCGGGGCGCTCGAGCGGATGGGTCTCGTCGACTTCGCCACCACCGTCGCACCGGGGGTGCGCGACGTGCTCCTCACCGGCAAGGTCTACGAGGCGTTCGGCCGCACCACCGGGTCAAAGCGGGGAAGAGGGAGCCTCGCCTGGGACGCCGTCGTGCTCGACGCGCCACCCACGGGCCGGGTCACCCGGTTCCTCAACGTCAACGTGCAGGTCGCCGACCTCGCGCGCGTCGGTCCGATCCACTCACAGGCCGAGGCGATCACCTCGATGATGCGCAACCCGCTCACCGTGGTGCACATCGTGACCCTCCTGGAGGAGATGCCCGTGCAGGAGACCGTGGATGCCGTGGCCGAGCTGTCTGCCGCTCGCTTCGGGCTGGGTGCGCTGATCGTCAACCAGGTGCGGGAGCCGCTGGTCGAGGAGCACCTCTTCGAGGCCGCCGTGGCCGACCCGGATGCCGCGCAGCGCCGGGTCGCCGCGGACCTCACGACCGCGGGGGTCCGGGCGACGAGTCGAACCGTCTCGGGCCTGATCTCCCAAGGAGCCGACCACGTCGAGCGGGTCACCCTCGAACGCACCCTCACCACCGAGGTCGAGGAGCAGGGCCTCCCCACACTGCGACTACCGATCCTGCCCGGCGGGGTCGAGGACGGCGGCATCTCCGTCCTCGCCGATGAGCTGCTCGAGCAGGGGCTCCTCTGATGGCCAACCGGCGAGCACCCGAGCCCCTCGACATCGACGCCCTGATCGCCGACCGCGGGACCGGCATCGTCGTCTGCTGCGGCTCCGGTGGGGTCGGAAAGACGACCACGGCCGCGGCGCTCGGCGTGCGGGCAGCAGAGGCCGGCCGCAAGGTCGTCGTGCTCACGATCGACCCGGCTCGCCGCCTGGCCCAGTCGCTCGGGCTCACCGAGCTCGACAACATCCCCCGTCCGGTCCAGGGGATCGGCACCGACGCAGGCGGATCGCTCGACGCCATGATGCTCGACATGAAGCGCACCTTCGATGAGGTGGTCGAGTCGCACTCCACTCCCGAGAAGGCGGCCCAGATCCTCGCCAACCCGTTCTACCAGGCGGTCTCCAGCTCCTTCGCCGGCACCCAGGAATACATGGCGATGGAGAGGCTCAGCCAGCTGCGCGCCCAGTCCGAGCGGGAGGGCAGCTGGGACCTCATCGTCGTCGACACCCCACCGTCGCGCTCGGCGCTGGACTTCCTCGACGCCCCCAAGCGCCTCGGTTCCTTCCTGGACGGGCGGTTCATCCGGCTGCTCATGGCGCCGGCCAAGGCGGGCGGGCGCGCCTACCTCAAGGTGTTCAGCTTCAGCGCCAACATCGCGGCATCCGCGCTCGCCAAGATCCTCGGCGGTCAGGTGTTGCTCGACGTGCAGACCTTCGTGGCCGCGCTGGACACGATGTTCGGGGGCTTTCGCGAGCGCGCCGACGTCACCTACGCCCTGCTGAAGGAGGAGAGCACGGCATTCGTCGTGGTCGCGACACCCGAGCGCGACGCCCTGCGCGAGGCCACCTACTTCGTCGACCGCCTCGAGGAGGAGTCGATGCCGCTCGCGGGTGTCGTCGTCAACCGCGTCCAGACGCTGGCGGCGAGCGCCCTCAGCGGATCGCGGGCTGCCGCGGCGGCCGAGCAGCTCCAGGACGAGGATGAGCCGGGGCGGGACCTTGTGGCTGGCGATCCCCCGCTCAACGATCCGCTGGACGGTCTCACCGCCGCACTCTTGCGGCTGCACGCCGACCTCGCGGCGACGGCAGCGCGACACCAGGGCCACGTCTCACGGTTCGTGGCGGCGCACCCCGGGGTCCGGCTCTCCACGGTCCCCGCCGGTGCGACCGACATCCACGACCTCGACGGTCTGAGGAGTGTCGCGGCCTCGCTCGCGGCGGGGTGACGACTGGTGGGTCAGACGCCCTGCTTGGCCACCGACAACACCAGGGTCCAGGACTGGATGTCGGGGCGCCGGCGCAGCAACGCACGGCGCTCCCGCTCGGTCATGCCGCCCCAGACACCGAACTCGGTGCGGTTGTCCAACGCATCGGCGAGGCACTCGGCGATGACCGGACAACCCTTGCAGACGGCCTTGGCCTCGCGCTGGGCCTTGCCCTGCACGAAGAGCGCGTCGGGGTCGCTCCCGGCGCAGCGTCCGAGCGAGGGCCAGTCGCTGACCCACCCCGCTTCCCAGCGAATGACCTCGGGAGCGATGCTCATGACCACCTCTGTCCGTCGAAGGCGTCGCCCTACCCCCGGGCGACGTTGCTGCTCCACCTGACCGTACGGACTCCTCGACATGCTGGGTATCGGCCGAATCGGCCGAGCCGGAGTAGCCGAACGGATGACCCTCGCGATGTATCAGAGGGAGCCGATCCGCCTCGGCGGGGCCTGAGCGTTGGGTGAGCGCGCCCCTGTCAGCGGATTCACGACCCTTGGGGGTGGCCGGGTTACCCTTGGCCCCATGGACGATCGTGCCCAGAACATCCCCCATGTGCTCAGGCTCCTGCTCGGCTTCGTCGTGCTGAGCACGGTGGCCGGGCTCCTCATGGCCGGGTTGGCGATCCCCGCGGTGGGTGCGTCGGGCCAGGTCGCCAAGGGCGGGGTCGACTTCTTCAACGACCTGCCGAGCGAGTTCGCGATCTCACCGCTGGCGCAGCAGTCCCGCATCCTGGATGCGGACGGCAAGCTCATCGCCAACCCCTATGACGAGAACCGCATCATCGTGCCGCTGAAGAGCATCTCTCCGACGATGCAGGACGCGCAGATCGCCATCGAGGACTCCCGATTCTACGAGCACGGCGGCCTCGACGTGCGCGGCTTCAGTCGCGCCATGGTCTCCAACCTCCAAGGTGGTGACGTGCAGGGTGCCTCGACGCTGACCCAGCAGTACGTCAAGATCACCCTCCAGGAGAACGCCCTCAAGCGCGGGGACAAGGCGGCGGCCGCGGCCGCGGTCGACAAGACCTATTCGCGCAAACTCCAAGAGCTCAAGTACGCGCTCAATGTCGAGGAGAACCTCACGAAGGACCAGATCCTCGAGGGCTACCTCAACCTCGTCTACTACGGGGACCAGGCCTATGGCGTCGAGGCGGCGGCCCTGAACTACTTCGGGGTGTCGGCGAGCAAGCTCACCCTGGGCCAGTCGGCACTGCTGGCCGGGATCGTCCAGCAGCCCACGGCATACAACCCGGTCCTCAACCCCGACGCCGCCAGGGACAGGCGCGACACGGTGCTCAGCCGCATGCAGTCGCTGGGGATGGCCTCGGCCAAGGACGTGAGCGCGGCGAAGAAGGTCGCCATCAAGGACATGATCAAGAAGAAGCCCAACAAGGGCACCTGCTTCCGGTCCTCGCAGCCCTACTTCTGCAGCTATGTCATGGAATACCTCCAGAAGTCCCCGCAGATGGCCGTGCTGGGCAAGACCCCTGCAGACCGGCTCAAGACGATCAACCAGGGTGGGCTGACCATCCGCACCACCCTGAAGCCGGCCATCCAGAAGACCACCATGCAAGAGCTGACCCGGGCGGTCCCGATCGGCAACAAGCAGAACCTCGGCGGTGCGGTCTCGATCATCGAGCCGGGCACCGGCAAGATCATCGCGATGGCCCAGGCCACCGACTTCAACACGTTCCAGACCAATGTCAACGTCGACCAGGAGTTCGGCGGGGGCGCACTGGGCTACCAGTTCGGGTCGACCGCCAAGACCTTTGCAGTGGTGCGGGCGCTCGAGAAGGGGATGCCGCTCGACGGCGAGATCAAGGTGCCGTTCGCCAGCAGCAGCAAGCCCTACGTGTTCGACGACAAGAAGCTGCTCACCGAGAAGTGCGGGGCCAACAAGCCCTGGGAAGTGACGAACGACTACCCCAGCGGCGGGAAGATGATGTCGCTGCGCGAGGGCCTCACCAACTCGATCAACACCTGGGCCGCCCAGCTCGTCATCAACACCGGGCCCTGCGAGGTGCGCGACACCATGACCAAGATGGGTTTGCACTCCGGAAACGGGAAGCCGATTGACCCCTACATCTCCAACATCACGCTGGGGTCGGCCACCACGAACCCGCTGAGCCTGGCCAACTCCTACGCGACGCTGGCAGCCAGTGGGAAGTACTGCGAGCCCTACCCCATCACCTCGATCACCACACCGGACCGCAAGGAGATCAAGATCCCCGGGCCGAAGTGCGAGCAGGTCATCTCGCCCGACGTGGCAGACGGTGTCACCTCGCTGTTGGGTGGCACGCTGGACACCGGCACGGCCAAGGGCCTGTGGGACAACAAGGCCCGGCCGGCAGCAGGCAAGACCGGCACCACGGAGAAGCACAATCAGGGCTGGTTCGTCGGCTACACCAAGCAGCTCTCCAGCGCCGTGTGGATCGGCAACCTCAAGCCGGCCAGCAGCAAGGGCAAGCTCTACTCCCTCAACGGGAAGTGCTTCGGCGACTACGGGTGCTTCCGCCAGGTGTTCGGCAACACCGTGTCTGCCCCGGTGTGGGCCAAGGTGATGAGAGCGGCCAGCAAGGGCATGCCCGTGAAGGCCTTCCCGTCACCGTCGGAGAAGGTCAAGAACGGCAACCTCAAGGCACTCCCGAGCGTCGTCGGCAACGACCTGTCCAGCGCCCAGCGCAAGCTGAAGGACGCCGGCTTCGACAGCTTCGTCGCAGGTAATGCCCCCAGTGGTCAGCCCTACGGCACCGTGGCCTACACGACTCCGTCAGGTCGGGCGGTGGCCGGCTCGAGCGTCGCGATCTACCTGTCCACCGGGCCGCCGCCGGTCAACACCCCGCCGGCCCCCCCGAAGCAGGGCCCGGCGCCTGCACCCGCACCGGTGCCGGTGCCAACACAGGTCGCCCCCAAGCCCAAGAAGACGCCCCCGCCGAAGAAGTAGGGCGCGGGGCGCGTTGATCAGCCGGCGGAGAGCACTCGCTTGACGACGGCGGCGACCCGGCCGCCGTCGGCCCGACCGGCGATCTCGACCTGAGCGGCCTTCATGACGTTTCCCATCTGCGCCAGTCCGTTCGCGCCGGTGGACCGGATCGCACGCTGGACGATCTCCTCGAGCGCACCGTCGTCGAGCTGCGCTGGAAGGTAGGCGTCGAGCACGACCAGCTCCGCCTCCTCGATCGCCACGAGCTCGGGGCGGCCTGCATCGGTGAATGCTGCGGCTGCCTCCTTGCGCTTCTTCGCCTCCTTCGCGAGCACCTTCAGCACCTCGTCGTCGCTCAGCTCGCGCGCCTCGTCGCCGGCGACCTCGGCGTTGGTGATCGAGGTGAGAACCATCCGCAGCGTGCCGGAGCGCACCTTGTCCTTGGCACGCATCGAGTCGTGGAGGTCGTGCTGGATCTGCGCCTTCAGCGTGGTGTCGGTCATGACTGCATTCTCCCATCCACCCGCACCCAACCGGCTCGCCACGATTTCGTCGACACCGCGGGCTTTGCGAGGATGACCGGATGGATGATCTCGCGCGTTCGGCGCTGCGCACGGTCGGGGGCCTGACCGCCGCCGGGGTCGCCGGGATCGCGTACGCGGCCTTCGTCGAGCGCACCTGGTTCACCCTGCGCCGGTTCGCCCTGCCGGCACTGCCCCCCGGGTCCGCGCCGGTGCGGATCCTGCAGGTGTCCGACCTGCACCTGACACCCGGGCAGTCCAAGAAGATCGAGTGGGTGCGATCGCTTGCCGAGCTCGAGCCCGACTTCGTCGTCAACTCCGGGGACAACCTCGCACACCTTGATGCCGTCCCTCCACTGCTGCGGGCGATGGGGCCGCTGATGGAGTTCCCGGGCGCGTTCGTGCTGGGCTCGAACGACTACTTCGCTCCGGTGCCAAAGAACCCGGCGCGCTACCTCACCCCACGTCACGCCCACACATCCCGTCGGCGCGGTGACCTGCCGGTGGACGACCTCATCGGCGGGATGCGCGACGGCGGGTGGGACGACCTCAACAACGAGCGCACCGTGGTGACGATGGGCGCGCACCGGGTCGAGCTCGTCGGGGTCAACGACCCACACATCGACTACGACCGGTACGACCGGGTGTCAGCGCCGGCGCGCTCCGACGTGGCTCTCACCATGGGTCTGGTGCATGCGCCATACCAACGGATCCTCGACGCCATGGTCTCCGACGGCGCCTCTGTCGTGCTCGCCGGCCACACGCACGGAGGACAGCTCGCGTTGCCCGTGTGGGGAGCGCTGGTGACCAACTGCGACCTCGACACCCGCCGGGCCAAGGGCGTCTCACGCTGGTGGCCGGGGGCGGGAACTGCGGGGCGCAAGGGCGGGGCAGCCCGGTCGTCCGCGGCCCCGGACGACGCGGCATACCTGCACGTCTCTGCCGGGCTGGGCACCTCCCCGTACGCGCCGGTGCGCTTCGCCTGCCGCCCCGAGGCGACGCTGCTCACCCTCCTCGCCCGCGACGCCTGACCCCACCCATCCCCGCCTGCATCTTGCGCGCGCAGAGGGCGTTCTTCGGCCATCGGTTCCACTCCTGCGTGCGAGCACCGGCCTCTGCTGAGTCGAGGGTTCGGACCGATTTCGGGTGCCTGCCGATGGTCGGCTATCCTCGGGTGTCGCCGTCCCCACCGGGTCGACGGCTGCCACGGGGTGTGGCGCAGCTTGGTAGCGCGCGTCGTTCGGGACGACGAGGCCGCAGGTTCAAATCCTGTCACCCCGACCATGGCGGCATGGCCCCTGATCTGCGGAGACGTGGTCAGGGGTCGCGTGCTTCCGGCCCTTCGTGAACCGTTCGTGCACATGGCAGGGGCGCAGAAGCCCGCTGCGTTGCCTGCGGCACCCTGCGAGCGAACAACTGCGCGTTGGCGACGGCAACCGCACCCGGCTGCGGGGGCGTTACCCCAAGGCAGGATCCCACCGCCCTGATGCTGGAACATCGATGGGCAGCCGTTCCGATCGCTCCGACCCGTCATGACGAAGGCCGCGCGGCGACTGCACGGATGGCAGCGAGCGGCGGAGACAACGGCAGCGACCACCGTGACCAGGACCAGTAGGACGCCGGCCTCAACAGTGGTGAG
>JBDTDY010000401.1:0-6800 GCA_039922835.1 Ornithinibacter sp. | reverse complement strand
CTTCTTGGACTTGGGGGGCATGAGTGCCTGCTTTCCTGTTGGGGTGGGCCGACGCCGTGGGCGATGACCCCTTTGCAGTGTCCTCGGGACCCCGAGGAGGGGGGACCTTCGATCAGATCTTGGCGACCTGGCTGAAGGAGAGCTCGACCGGGGTCTCCCGGTCGAAGATGGAGACGAGCACCTTGAGCTTCTGGGTGTCGGGGTTGATCTCGGAGATCGAGGCCGGGAGGGTCTCGAAGGGGCCGTCCATGACAGTGACGGACTCCCCGATCTCGAAGTCGACGAGGGTGACCTCGGCACCGGAGCCGCCGGCGGATCCCGACCCGCCGGCGCCGGTGGCACCCGCCGAGCTCTCGAGGTCTGCGGGCTTGATCATCCCGTAGACCTCCTCGAAGGTCAGCGGCACCGGCTGGTGGGCGTTGCCGACGAAGCCGGTGACGCCGGGGGTGTGCCGCACGGCGCCCCAGGACTCGTCGGTGAGGTCCATCCGGACGACGACGTATCCGGGCATCCGCACCCGGCGGACGAGCTTGCGCTGGCCACCCTTGATCTCGGTGACCTCCTCCATGGGAACCTCGATCTCGAAGATGTAGTCCTCCATGTTCAGGGACTGGATCCGGGTCTCGAGGTTGGTCTTGACGCGGTTCTCGTACCCGGCGTAGGAGTGGATGACGTACCACTCGCCGAACTTGCCCCGCAGGTCGTCCTTGAAGGCCTTGACGGGGTCGACGGCCTCCAGGAGGTCGCCGTCCTCGTCGGTGGTCGCGGCCGGGGTCTCGTCCTCGGTGGCAGCGCCGTCCGTGTCCTGGTCGTCAGCGTCGTCGTCGGCGTCAGCGGCCGGCGCGTCGTCGGCGTCAGCGGCCGGCGCGTCCTCGGCGTCAGCGGCCGGCGCGTCCTCGGCATCCGGTGCAGCCTCGATCGGGGAGTCGAGCGACTCCTCGATGGCGTCGGGCAGCACCTCGGGGGCGTCCTGGGGCGCTCCGTCGGGGGTGTCGGTCCACTGGTCGGACACGGGTGACCTCTTCCTTTGTGGCGATGGGTCTGGTGGGCGGTGGCGAGCGGCGGACCGCAGTGCTCAGGTGCCGAAGACCAGACCGACGAGTTTGGTGAAGCCGAAGTCGAGCAGGGCCACCATGGCCATCATCGCGGAGACGAACACGATGACGACGAGGGTGTAGTTCCACAGCTCCGAACGGGTCGGCCGGACGACCTTGCGCAGCTCGTCGAGGATCTGGCTGACGAACAAGCCGATGGCACGGAACCACCGGGAGATGGGGTTGCCGCCGCTCTCCTTCCCCTTGGCGGGGCGGGAGGGAGTCCTGGTCTGACCTACGTCAGTCACGGTGCCTCTTCACGTCGGGTGCTTCTCGGATGCCTTCGGCGCGGCCAGACCGCGAAGGCAGCCCGGAACGTGTCGCGGGCCGCAGTCGTGGACGAACCACACGTGCGACGCAGGGCAGGAGGGACTCGAACCCCCAACCGCCGGTTTTGGAGACCGGTGCTCTACCAATTGAGCCACTGCCCTACGGAGGACCCGATCGGGAGGGTCATCCGTTCGGAACGATCACACTCCTGCGGGCACGCCGAAGGTTGGTGGTCACACCGGAGATGAAGCATACGTGACCGGTCACTCCCGGCGCGAACCGGCGAGCGCCGAGGCGCTGACCACTGCTCGATCGAGCCACCCCTCGCAGCGACTCCTCTGCGACCATGTGCTGGTGAGCTCGATGACATCTGCCGCCCCTGACCGTACCCCGCTCTCCCAGCGCTCCCCCGACGATCTCGCGGCGTTCCTGCGGGAGCAGCGCACGGCATACGCGGCGTTGCAGGCGCAGGGACTCAGGCTGGACCTCACCCGCGGCAAACCCAGCAGCGACCAGCTCGACCTCTCCGACGCGCTGCTAAGGCTGCCGAGCAGGACGACCGACGCCCAGGGCGTGGACGTGCGCAACTACGGCGGGCTCAGCGGCCTACCGGAGCTGCGCGAGATCTTCGCGGAGCTGCTGGGTGTCGACGTGGACCAGGTCGTGGCCGGCGGAAACGCGAGCCTGACGATGATGCACGACGTGCTCGTCTACCACCTGCTCCATGGCGGAGTGGACTCACCGCGGCCGTGGAGCCAGGAGGAGAAGGTCACCTTCGTCTGCCCCGTGCCCGGTTACGACCGTCACTTCGGCCTCCTCGCCTCCTACGGCATCGAGATGGTCACCGTGCCGATGAACCCCGACGGTCCCGATGTCGAGGCCGTCGCCGCCCTGGTCCGCGACGACCCCAGCGTCAAGGGCATGTGGATCGTGCCGACCTACGCCAACCCGACCGGCTCGGTCGTGACCCAGGAGGTGGCGGCGGCGCTCACCTCCATGCCGACCGCCGCGCCGGACTTCCGCATCTTCTGGGACAACGCCTATGCCGTGCACCACCTCACCCCTGAGGAGACCAAGTCGGCGGACGTGCTCTCCCTCGCCTCGGCCGCGGGCCACCCGCACCGTCCGGTGGTCTTCGCCTCGACGAGCAAGATTACGTATGCCGGTGCCGGCGTCGCCTTCCTCGCCGGCTCGCGCGAGACCATCGCGTGGTACCTGGGCCACCATCAGTTCGCCTCGATCGGACCCGACAAGGTCAACCAGCTCAGGCACGCCGAGTTCTTCGGCTCGGCCCAGGGCGTGCGCGAGCACATGGACGCGCACCGCGCGATCATGGCACCGAAGTTCGCCGCCGTGGACGAGGCACTGACGGCGGCACTGGGCGGCCTCGAGGTGGCTGAGTGGACCGACCCGCGTGGTGGCTACTTCGTCTCCCTCGATGTGTTGGACGGGTGTGCCTCCCGTGTCGTCGCGCTCGCCAAGGAGGCCGGGATCGCGCTGACGCCCGCCGGGGCGTCCTTCCCGCACGGGCAGGACCCTCGCGACCGCAACATCCGGCTGGCTCCCTCGCTGCCCCCGCTGGCGGAGGTCGAGACGGCGATGGCCGGAGTGGCCACCTGCGTGGCCCTGGCGAGCGCCGAGCACCTCATGCAGAAGTAGTGTGACGTCATGTCCGATCAACGCGAGAACATCAGTGACGACCTGGGCGACTACAGCATCGACGCCGAGGACCAGCTCCAGCCGGAGGACACCCTCGACCAGGATGACGTCGAGGACGTCCTGGACCGCGGATTCTCCCCGCCCGACAGTGACCGTGGCTCCCGCGCTCACGGTGTGACGGCAGAGGAACAGGGCCGTGAGGAGACGATCGACGAGCGGATCCTGCAGGAGGTTCCCGACCCCGACTCCGCCTATGGCGCACCCGACAACGAGTCCGGGATGGACGTGGACCGGATCGGCGGGGACGACCCCGATGCCATCGACGCCGACGACGACTGGCTCGGCGATGGTGAGGTGGGCAGCCGGCGGGCCGGACGGCTCGTGTCCCCGGACGAGGGGCTGGGCGAGGACACCGAAGCAGACCTGATCGGTCAGGACGTCGGCATCGACGGCGCTGCCGCGTCGGCCGAGGAGGCTGCGATGCACGTCATCGACGAGACGTCCGACGACGAGTGAGCGAGCCGGCCCGGACGCCCCACGGGCCACGCTCGCTCGCCGCCCTCCCCAAGGCGCACCTGCACCTGCACTTCACCGGCTCGATGCGACCGGAGACGGTTCGTGAGCTCGCCGCTCAGCACGGCATCCGGCTGCCCTCGGCGCTGGTGGAGGACGCCCCGTCCCAGTTCGACACCGGGGATGCCCGGGGGTGGTTCCGCTTCCAGCGGCTCTACGACGCGGCTCGTGCCTGCGTGCGGGGTGAGGCGGACATGCGGAGGATCGTGCGGGAGGCGGCGCGCGATGACGGTGCAGAGGGTTCACGCTGGCTCGAGATCCAGATCGACCCGACGTCCTACGCCCCGTTCGTGGGGGGCATCACCCCTGCGTTGGAGATCGTGCTGGACGAGGCCAGCGCGGTCTCGCGGGAACCGGGCGCGGCGCAGGTGGGGGTTGTCGTCGCTGCGAGTCGGATGCGACATCCACTCGAGGCACGAACCCTGGCACGCCTGGCGGCCCGGTATGCCGGGTCGGGGGCGGGCTCGGTCGTCGGCTTCGGACTGTCGAACGATGAGCGTCGCGGCGACACCGCTGAGTTTGCTGCGGCCTTCAGGATCGCGCGCAGCGCTGGGCTGCTCCTTGTTCCCCACGCCGGGGAGCTCTTGGGAGCGGACGCGGTCACCCAGACCCTCGACGCGACCGAGCCCGACAGGCTGGGTCACGGCGTGCGGTCCGTGGAGGACCCGCGGGTGCTGGAGCGGGTGGTGACCGCGGGGGTGGCCCTTGAGGTGTGCCCCGCCTCGAACGTGGCTCTCGGGGTGTTCGAGTCAGCAGCTGCGGTGCCGCTGGGCCTCCTGCTCGATGCCGGGGCGAGGGTTGCGCTCGGTGCTGACGACCCGCTGATCTTCGGCTCGCGGCTCGTCGACCAGTATTCCTCGGCGCGCACCGACCACGGCTTGGGCGACGAGGCCCTCGCCGCGCTCGCGCGCTCATCACTCGCGGCGAGTGCTGCCCCGCCTTCCCTGCGTCGCGCCGCCGAGCGTGACATCAGCGCGTGGCTGGATCCTCGCCCGACCTCGGTATGACCCTCACCCCCACTCATGGATGCACCCCCAGAAGAAGCAACTTTCAAAGATGCTTGCCGCACGGAGGCAACGCCGGCCAGGCATCCTGCAGGCGAGCATGTTCGAAAGTTGCGTCCTGTGAGGAGGCATCCGTGATCACGCGCGAGTGGGTGCTGGGCTCCCGGGCCTTGCGTCCCGATGCACCCCGGCGGCGCCTGACCGCTCGTGCACAGGCACACCCCGTGGCTCCGCTTGTCCACAGCGCACGATCCCGTCCTTCCCTCACCCCCGACCGGTAGCGAGGCTGGCCGTATGCAACCACAACCACCGTCATGGCCGACCTTCGCCAGTGAGCTGATGGAGGCCAGGGATGCACTGGACCTGGGCACCGAGATCGGGTTGGCGCTGCGGGCCGACCGGCACAAGCGCGGGCTCAGCCAGCGCGCCTACGCCGCAGTGCGCGGCCTCACCCTGTCGTCGGTGATCAGGCTCGAAAGTGCAGCCATCGGCCTCAAGCTGGGGGACGTGGTCGCGGCCCTCGAGGGAACCGATTTCGTGCTCTGCCTGTGCCACCGACCACAGTCTCCAGAACCGGTGCTGGCGCGAGAGAGTGGCACGCCAGCACCCTTTTTCGTGAGGCCTGAGACAGCACCGGAACCGGTGCACCCCGCCTACTGGCCCAGGAGCGAGCTCGTCGCCCGAGTCCGTGGCAGGGCCAGGAGATTCCCTGCCCATCACGTCGTCCAGCAGACCTCATCGGCGCCCCCGTGGTGGTGGTACGCGGAGTCGACGCGCGCCAGCTCGGTGGCTCCCAACTGGTATGCCCCGCAGTTCACCCAGCGCCGGGAGGGCGCCTGAGATCCGTGTGCGCCAGAGGGCTCGGGCGCAGGATCAGAGCGCGTTGCCCACCAGCGCCGGCTCGTTCACGAGGGTCACGCCGAACGCATCCCGCACCCCGTCGCGGACCGTGCGGGCCAGGCCGATGACATCGGATGCCGTGGCAGCACCACGGTTGGTCACCGCGAGGGTGTGCTTGGTCGACAGCGTCGCCGGCCCCGGGTCGCCGAACCCCTTGCCGAAGCCAGCGCGCTCGATGAGCCACGCGGCGCTGGTCTTGACGGTGCCCTCCGCGGCCGGGAACCGTGGAGGCGCCGGGGCATCCGTCCCGAGCCGGTCGGCGACCCGCTGCTCCAGTTCCCCGAAATCCTGGCTGGTCAGGATCGGGTTGGTGAAGAAGGACCCACAGCTCCAGGTGTCGTGGTCGACCTGGTCGAGCACCATGCCGCGACGGCGCCGCTGGGCGATCACGGCCTCCCGGGCGTCGGACAGCGGCACCCGCGCTCCCACCTCGACCCCCAGCTGGGTGGCGAGGTCCGCATACGCCACCGGCCGTGAGAGCGAGCCGAGGACGAGCTGGAACATCACGTCGATGACGACATAGCGGTCGGTGCCCTTGAAGAGCGAGTGACGGTAGGTGAACCGGCACTCGGGGGAGGACAACGTGCGCACCTTCTCCTCGAGACGGTCCCAGACCCGAACCCTCGCGATGGTCTGAGCCACGTCCTGGCCATAGGCACCCACGTTCTGCACGGGGGTGGCCCCCGTCGAGCCGGGGATACCCGAGAGTGCCTCCACCCCGGTCCACCCCTCCTCCACAGCGAGGGACACGAGGTCATCCCAGGGCTCCCCCGCGGCGACGGTGACGTTCGCTCCCCCGCACGAGTCCTCGGACTCCACGCTCACCCCCCGGGTGGCGACCTTGATGACCGTCCCGGCAAATCCCTCGTCGGCCACGACGAGGTTGGACCCGCCGGCCAACAGCAGCAGCGGTTCGTCAGCGTCGTCGACCTCTCGCACCGCGTCGACGAGCTCGTCGGGGGTCTCGACGACGACCATCCTCGAGGCCGGGCCGCCGACGCGCATGGTGGTGTGCGCAGCGATCGGCTCGTCGACGAGCTCGCGCATCAGTCGAGCCGGACGACTGCCACGCAGCGACCGAGCACCTTCACCCCGTCGCAGGTCGTCGTGAGTTCGACGGTGGCGAGCGAGCCCTCGGCGTCGAGGGACTTCACCACCCCCTCGACGACGATCTCGTTGCCGGAGATGGGGACCACGACCGGCTGGGTGAACCGCGTGCCGAACTGCACGACCCGACCGGCGTCGCCGGCCCAGTCGGCGACGACGGTGCCAGCAGCACCCATCGTCCACATCCCGTGCG
>JBDTDY010000400.1:0-14797 GCA_039922835.1 Ornithinibacter sp. | reverse complement strand
CGGCCCAGGTCGAAGACCCCTGTGCTGCCCGAGGGCGGGCGAGCCTCCACCCGCCACACCTGACGCTGGGCGCCCGGGGTGCCGGCGGCGGGGTGGTCGCCCACCTCACGCCACCACGACCGACGCTCCTGCCAGGACGAGAGCACGGTGCACACGGTGTATCGGCGCCCACGCCAGATGAACTCGCGCGGTTCGTCGTCGGCGTGGACGAGGACGGTGTCGTCGTGACGACGGACCACGGCGCCTCCTCCACAGGACCTGTCGATCTCGAACAGATGTTCGATGAAGAGCACTCTAACCTCCTCCACCGACAGGGCGTCAACCCCTGCGAGCGATCACTACGCTGGCGCCATGACCCCCGAGCCGGGTGAGCCGGCACCCTCGCGCGACCTCGCCGACCACCCCGGCGTGGCTGCGGTCCTGAGCGCCCTGGAGGGGCACGGCGTGACCCCGACGGTGCGCCACCTGCCGGATGCCGTGCGCACGGCGAGCGCCGCCGCGCAGGCCCTGGGCATCACCCCCGCCGAGATCGCCAACAGCCTGGTCTTCACCGCGACCCACCATGACGGGAGCGAGGAACCACTGCTCGTCATGGCCTCCGGTGGACACCGCGTCGACGTCGACAAGGTCGCGGGTGCCCTCGGCCTCGCCGCCGTGCATCGAGGCGACCCGGCCTACGTCAGGGCTCACACCGGCTTCACGATCGGTGGGGTCGCCCCGGTCGGCCACCCACGTCCGATCCGCACGGTGGTCGACACCACCCTCGGCCGGTTCGCCACCGTATGGGCGGCCGCGGGGCACAGCCACTCCGTCTTCGCGACGACCTACGACGAGCTGGTCCGGATCACCGCCGGTCAGGCCATGGACGTCGCCTGAGGCTCATCGAGCGCGCTCCCCGACGCAGTTGAGTACCCGTACCCATGCGGGCACGCCGGCGCCCCCGCCATGCTCGCTGTGTGGCCGCGCCGGCCGCGGGCCCGGGTCTGGAGGGGAATCCGGGGCCGGGGACGGCGCGGCCGCGCCAAAGGCGTCACGCCACACACCCCACCTGCCGATCTATAGTGGTGACGACGGTGTCGATCGCCCCTCGGGGTGATGCCAGGTGGTGTCGTGAAGTGAGGACGAGGATGGCGATGAGCGGTTTCGATGGGATCAGCCACCTGGACTTCACGGTGTCCGACGTCGATGCGAGTGCCGCGTGGTACCAGCGGGTGCTCGGCCTGCGCCAGGTGCGGCGGGTCGACTTCGAGCAGCGCACGATGATCGTGCTGCTCCACGACCAGAGCGGGTTGGTGATCGGGCTCAACCAGCACAGCGCATCCACCGGGGAACGGTTCGATGAACGCCGTGCAGGCCTGGATCACGTCGGGTTCGCCGTGTCGACCCGGGCCGACCTCGACGTCTGGCAGGCCCGGCTCGCAGACCTGGGCGTCGAGCACTCGCCGGTGGCGGACACCGAGAGTGGCGCGGCCCTGGTGTTCCGCGACCCGGACCACATCCAGCTCGAGTTCTGGTGGGCCAGGGCGAGCACCGCCCCCGCGGCGTCCTGACCCCGGCGCGGCATCTGACCGACGGTGCAGAGGCCCAGAGGCTCAGAGGGCGAGGTTCTCGTGCACCTCGAGCGTGGCGTTGGAGCGGTTCATCGTGATGAAGTGGATGCCGGGTGCGCCCTCGTCGAGCAGCCGCTGGCCGATCTCGGTCGCGATCTGCACGCCGACCGAGCGCACCGCCACGGGGTCGTCCTTGACCGCCTCGAGCCGGGCGATGACCGACGGGGGCAGGGGCGTGCCCATGAGCTCGGCCATCCGCGTCACCTGGTGCAGGTTGGTCACCGGCATCAACCCGGGTGTGATGGGCAGGTCGCGGCGGGCGGCCACCCTGTCGCGCAGGCGCAGGAAGGAGTCGGCGTCGAAGACCATCTGGCTGATCGCGAAGCTCGCCCCGGCATCCGCCTTGCGCACCAGCACCTCGACGTCGTGCTCGAGGTCGGGGCTGTCGGGGTGCACGTCGGGGAAGGCCGCGACACCGATGGTGAAGTCCCCCAAGCCGGAGATGAGCGAGACGAGGTCCTCAGCGTGGTTCAGTCCCTCGGGGTGCGCGGCCCACTCCCCCCGCACGTTGCCGGGCGGGTCCCCGCGCAGGGCAAGGATGTTGCGGATGCCGGACGCGGCATACGACCCGACCACCTGGCGCACCTGGCGCACCGAGGCGCCGACGCACGTGAGGTGCGCGAGCGGGGTCAACGACGTCTCGTCGGCGATCCGACCGGTCACCCGCACGGTGCGGTCCTGGGTGGTGCCCCCAGCGCCGTAGGTCACCGACACGAATGCCGGACGCACCCGTTCGAGCCTGCGGATCGCCAACCACAGGGCTGCCTCGGAGTCGTCGTCCTTGGGTGGGAAGAACTCGAAGCTGATCGACGGGGCCTCACGTGCCAGACGAGCGGGGATCGACGCGAGGAGGTGCGCGGGTCTCCCTCCTCCGCCGTGGTGTGCCATGGCGGTGAGGGTAGTCGAGCACCGACGCCGTAGGCTCTTCGCAGCCACGATCCGAGCCTTCGACCCGACCGCCCAGGGGGTGCCTGCGTGACCAGCCCGTTCGACCTCGTCGACCTGCGTGCCCGCACCCAGACCTGCCTCGACGACGAACTGACCACGCAGGCAGCCGTGCTGGCCGAGCTCGGCCCCGATGTCGACGAGCTCCTCGTGGCGATCGCGCACCTGCTCCGCGGGGGCAAGCGGCTCCGGGCAGCCTTCCTCTACTGGGGATGCCGTGCGGCTGGTCGGCCGGACTCCGACGCGCTCGTCCGCCTGGCCAGCGCGATGGAGCTGTTCCAGGCCGCCGCCCTGATCCACGACGACGTCATGGACGACTCGGACACCCGCCGTGGGATGCCCGCAGCCCACCGGGCCTTCGCGGGAGCGCACGCAGCGCGTGGCTGGGCCGGTGACCCTGACCGGTTCGGTCTCGCCGGGGCAGTCCTTGCCGGCAACCTGTGCCTGACCTGGTCCGACCAGGTGTTCGCCACGTGCGGGCTCCCCGAGGTCGACGTCGCGCGAGGCCGTCCCGTCTTCGACCAGATGCGCACCCAGCTCATGGCCGGACAGTTCCTCGACGTCGTGGAGTCGATGCGCCCGTGGGCCGGTGTCGACGACGCCGAGCGGGTGGAGCGCGCCGAGCGGGTGATCCGTTACAAGAGCGCGCAGTACAGCGTCGCCCACCCACTGTTGATCGGCGCCACCGTCGGCGGCCTGGACCCCGTCGGCCTCGACGCACTCTCGCGCTACGGCCTGGCCGTGGGTCATGCCTTCCAGCTGCGCGACGACCTCCTGGGGGTCTTCGGGGATCCCGAGGAGACGGGAAAGCCCGCTGGCGACGACCTGCGTGAGGGCAAGCGCACCGTGCTCATCGCGCACACCCTCTCCGGCACCGATGCCGTGTCCCGGTCCAGGGTCGAGATGCTGCTCGGCCGGCCCGACCTGGACTCGGGACACGTGGAGGAGCTGCGCACCCTCATCAGGGAGTCCGGGGCGGTCGACGTGGTCGAGCAGGACATCGAGCGGCTCACCGGGTCGGCCCGAGGGGCGCTGGCAGCGGAGGGGACGATCGACGCCGGTGCTGCGGACGCGCTCACCACCTTGGTGGACCTCGCCACGGCGCGCTCGGTCTAGCCGCGGCGGATCCGGGAGACCAGCAGCGGGAGCCGCCGCCGACCACCGGCAGCGAGGGTCGAGGTCGAGGCATCGACCCGCTGCACGACACGCAGTGCTGGGAAGCGGGAGCGCAGCGCGGTCTCGAATCGGTCCCCGAGGGTGACTCGGGATGCCGGGCAGTGCGCGCAGGCACCGTTCATCGACACCGTCACGACGCCGTCGCGCACCCCGACGAGGGAGATCTCACCTCCGTGTGAGCGGACGAAGTCGCCCACCTCGCCGGCAATGACCTCGTGCACCGCGGCCTGGAGCACGTCGTCCGGCGAGGAGGAGCGCAGCGGAGCCCACTCCTCGGGCACGGCGAGCGCGCCCTGGAGCGCAGTGCGCACCCGAGCACCCTCGCTCCGCCAGCTGAGGCCAGGTGCCAACCTGGTGCGCACGGATGCCGAGTCGACGGTCACCGAGGTGATGGTCCCGTCGTCGAGCAGCGCCTGCAGACCTGCCGGCACCTGCTGGGTGCCACCCACGAACGTGAGCACCTCGGCGGGCACGACCCAGCGCATCTCCAGGGCATCACCCACCACCTGCTCGGGGTGGAGCGGCACCAGCGGGCCGGCATCCGTCTCGTTCACCGACATCTCAGGTCACCGCCCCGACCACGACCCTGGTGAGCAGCGCCATCGACCACGCGAGGACGAACATGTAGGAGAACGCGATCGCGGGCCAGCGCCAGGTGCCCGTCTCGCGCCGCATCACGGCGATCGTCGACATGCACTGCAGCGCGAACAGGAAGAACACCAGGAGCGCGGCCACGACGTCCGGGGCGAACAACGGCTGTCCGGCCCGCGGCCCCTCGTCCACGGTCATGGCGGCCAGGGCGACGCTCGGGTTCTCCGGGTTCTCCGCCGCGGCCACCTGCCCCAGGGTCGCGACGAACACCTCGCGGGCCGCGAGGGAGGAGAGCACCCCGATGTTGATCCGCCAGTCGAAGCCGAGCGGGTCGAACACGGGCTCCATGGCATGGCCCACGTCGGCGGCATAGCTGTGATCCAGCACGAACTGCGACACGGCGGTGTCGTCCCGGGTGTCCACCCCCGCGGCCTGCATCTCGCTCGCGCTCCGGCCGGGGAGGTTCAGCAGCAACCACAAGACGATGGTCGTGACGAGGATGATCCGCGCGACCTTGCTGAGGAACGCCCGGCACGCCTCCCACACCGAGAGCGCGACCGAGCGCAGGGAGGGCACCCGGTAGGGCGGCATCTCCATGTAGAACGGCAGCAGCGGGCCGCTCCCGCGACCGATCCGGGAGAAGACCCAGGCCGCGCCCATCGCCGACACCGCCCCGACCAGGTAGAGCGCGAACATGACCACCCCCTGGGCCCCGAACGGACCGAGCCGGGTGCCCGGGTCCACGAGGAGCCCGATGAGCAGCACGTAGACGGGCAGCCGGGCCGAACAGGTCATGAGCGGTGCGCCCATCATCGTGGCGATCCGGTCACGCGCCGAGGGCAGCGTGCGGGTGGCCATGATTCCAGGGATGGCGCAGGCCAGCGAGGACAGGAGCGCCACGAAGGCGCGCCCCTCAAGACCCGCCCTGGCCATCACGCGGTCCATGAGGAACGCCGCCCGGGAGAGGTAACCCACGCCCTCCAGCACGGACACCATGAGGAACAGCAGCGCGATCTGCGGCAGGAAGACCAGCACACCGCCCACACCGCCGAGCATGGCATCGGCCAGGAAGCTGCCGACCAGTCCGTTGCCGACGTGCTCGCGGACCACCGAGCCGAAGAAGCCGAAGAGCTGCTCCACGGCATCCTGCAGCGGTGCCGCCACGGCGAAGATCACCTGGAAGAACGCGAACATCGTCGCGAAGAAGACGACTGAGCCCCAGAGCGGGTGCAGCAGCACCGCGTCGATGCGGCGGGTGCGCTCGTCCACCTGGGGCACCTCGTAGCGCGCGGCCGCCAGTACCGAGGTGATCCATCCGCTCACCTGCGTGGTGTTGCCGGCCGGGGGCAGCACTGCCGGGGTGGGCCAGCGTGCAGGGTCGGCGAGCAGGTCGCGCAACGACCCGAGGTCGGAGCGTCGTCCGGCGATGACGCTCAGGACCGGCACCCCGAGCGCGACCCGCAGGGCGTCGACGTCGAGCGATCCGGACCGCCTCGCCAGCTCGTCGGTGAACGTGAGCACGACGCACACGGGCAGCTCGGTGCCCATCACCTGGGCCAGCAGTCCCAGGGACCGGCGCAGCGAGGTGGCATCGAGGGTCACGACGAGACCGTCGGGTGTCGGAGTGCTGGACTCGTGCTCGGTCGCGAGGAGGTCGGAGACGATCTGCTCGTCGGGACTGATCGGGTCCAGGCTGTAGGTGCCGGGGAGGTCCTCCAGGACCACCGTGGCGCCCTCGACCGTGGTGGCGCCCTCGTAGCGCGCGACGGTCACCCCCGGATAGTTACCGGTCTTGGCCCGCAGCCCGGTCAGGGCGTTGAAGAGGGTGGACTTGCCGGAGTTCGGGCTTCCGACGAGGGCGACCCGGGTGGGCTCGCGCAGCGCCGTGGGGCCGGGCCCCTGCGGGCTGTTGCTCACTGCCCGGAGGAGACCAGGATGCACCGCGCTTCGGTGCGGCGAAGGGCCACCTCGTAACCGACGATCCGGAAGACGACGGGGTCGGCCAGCGGGGCGCGGCGCAGCATCTGCACCTCCACGCCCGGTGCGAAACCGAGGTCGAAGAGCCGGCGTGCCGCCTCGGGAGCCGCGCCGCCCGAGATCCCGAGGATGAGGGCGCGCTTCCCGCGGCCCAGGTCGGCCAGGGTCTGGGTGAGGGTCCCTTCATCGCTCGGACCCGGTTCGACCACGCGGTCGGCGAGTGCGGAGATGACGAGGGACATCCGGCCTCCTGCTGCGGTTCACGTGCCGCGGGCCACGCGCGCTCCGGTGGCCGTCGACGGCGACGATCTCGTCGCTGAGGTGAGGCTAACCTCAGCGTCGCGACGCGGTCAATATCTGACACGTCACACCGCCAGCACACCCGGACTCGCCACCGCCCCTAGAAGGCGGTCTCCATCGCGCGGCGACGCACCTCGGTCTTGAAGCCCGCCAGGATCGCGTCCATCGGGGCGCCCGGCACGGGGAGGGTGTCGTCCGGGGTGTGCAACCACGAGATGATCTCCTCATCGCCCATGCCGCCGTCGGCGAGCACGGTGAAGGTGCCCTTGAGCTCGGGAAGCGGTCCGTCCTCCCCGAGGAAGCCAGCGGGCACCGCGAGTGCCCGGCGCTCCCCGACCCGCAGGGCGAGAAGCTCGCGATCGGCGAGGAGCTGACGGACCTCCGAGAGCCGGATGCCGAACCGCTCGGCGATGTCGGGGACGCTCACCCAGGTCTCGACCAGGTCCTCTGTCTCGCGGCCTGTCCCGCTCGGCGTTTCACTCACGCAGCACAGGGTGCCACAGGCCGGGTCCACGGCGCGTCGTGACCGCGGCGAGAGCCACCTCTTCATGCGCGACACAGCAGGCGCGTAGGCGGTACCGTGTGCCCCACCCACACCATCCGCCACACCTGCCACACGCCAAGGACGACCCATGGTTTTCGCTGCACCGCCAGCCACCGCTCCGCTGCCCGCTCACGCCACGACAGCGGTGGCCGCGAGCAACCCCGCGCCACACGGCTGGACCACCCACCGGGTCCGCGACGGCGACACCCTCATCGGGATCGCTGCTCGCTACCGGAGCACCGTGGCGGTCATCGCCACCCGCAACCACATCCGCAACACGGCCCACATCCTCGTGGACAGCACGCTCAGCGTCCCGCGGGCCGCCGCGCTGAAGGCGGCGTCCCCGGCGGCCAGGGCCGTCCCGTCGACACCGAAGCCGGCCTCGCGGACCCACGTGGTGCGCAGCGGTGACACCCTGTACGGCATCTCCGCCACCTACCGCGTCAGCCTCGCATCCCTGCTGAAGGCCAATCGTCTCTCCGCCCGATCGCTCCTGCAGATCGGGCAGAAGATCACGGTCCGCGGCCCGGCCGCGGCCGCCGCGAAACCTGCTGCCACCCCACAGGTCACGAAACCCGCCGTCACACCAGCCGCCAAGGCCACGGCATACGTCGTTCGCTCCGGCGACACCCTCGACGGGATCGCCCGCGCCCACCGCACCACGGTCTCGGCGATCAGCCGGGCCAACGGGCTCTCCTCCCGCTCCCTGATCCACCCGGGGCAACGGCTGAGCCTTCCCGGGAGCAAGACTCCCGCGGCCGCGGCACAGAAGAAGGCCACCGCCGCGCAGAAGAAGGCGGTGCCGGACACCTTCCTCGGGGTGACCTATCCGACGTCGGTTGCTGGTGCCGCGGCGCGGAACCGGGACACGCTGGCGAAGCGGAAGGTGCCGAGTCGGGCGGAGACCAAGAACCTGATCATCGCCACCGCCCGGCGCCATGGGGTGGACCCCTCGCTGGCGCTCGCCATCGGGTGGATGGAGTCCGGGTGGAACCAGCGTGCCGTCTCCCCCGCCAACGCGGTCGGCGTCATGCAGGTGATCCCGGCGGGGGGGCAGTGGGCCTCCGACCTCGTCGGGCGCCGACTCGATCTGCTCGACCCGCAGGACAACGTCACCGCGGGCGTGGTCATGCTGCGGGCCCTGGGCCGCTCGACCTCCAGCACCGAGGATGCCGTGGGCGCCTACTACCAGGGCTTGGCGTCGCTGCGTCAGCGCGGGATGTACACCGACACCCGTCGCTACGTGCGAACCGTCATGGCGCTCCGCTCCACCATGTGAGGGCGGACGGACGATGACCGGGATGGGGGCAGGCGCTACATACACTCGTGCGGTGTCACCCACCGGCGACGCCCTCATCGGGCGCACACTCGACGGACGCTATCGCGTGCTCGAGCGCATCGCCGAGGGCGGGATGGCCACCGTCTACCTCGCGCTGGACGAGCGCCTCGAGCGCGAGGTCGCCCTGAAGGTCATGCGCCAGCACCTCGTGCACGACGAGAGCTTCGTCACCCGGTTCCGTCGGGAGGCACGGGCCGCGGCATCCCTGTCCCACCCCAACGTCGTCGGTGTCTACGACCAGGGCCGCGACGGTGACCACATCTTCCTCGTGATGGAGATGGTTCCCGGCCAGACGCTGCGCGAGGTGCTCCAGGCCGAGGGGCCGCTGTCGCCACGCGCCGCACTCGACATCCTCGAGCCCGTGCTCATGGCCCTCGCCGAGGCCCACCACGAGGGCCTGATCCACCGCGACGTCAAGCCCGAGAACGTCATCATCAAGGACAACGGAACCGTCAAGGTCGCCGACTTCGGTCTGGCGCGCGCCGTGTCGAGCCAGACCATGACGAGCTCGTCGGGTGTGCTCCTGGGCACCGTCGCCTACCTCTCCCCCGAGCAGGTGGAGCGAGGCGTGGCCGACGCCCGCTCCGATGTCTACGCGGCGGGGCTGATGCTCTTCGAGATGCTCACCGGCACCAAGGCGTTCACCGGCGAGACCGCCATCCACGTCGCCTACCAGCACGTGCACGGTGGGGTCCCGGCCCCGTCGACCCGCGTCGAGGGACTCCCACCGGCCCTGGACACCCTGGTCGCCACGGCGACGGCGCGGGACCCGGACGACCGACCCGGGGATGCCGGTGACTTCCTCGACCTTCTCCGGCAGTGCCGCGCGGCACTGCCCGTGGCCGCGCTCGACGCCCGTCCGGAGGGAGAGGCTGCGGAGCGGGCGGCGACCCTCCCCACCGCCACCACCGCCCTGCCCGTCGGCGCCGCCGTCGCACCACGAGCGGGAGACACCAGGTCGCTCGCCGTGTCACCCCCGTTGCGCGGGGTGGTGCTCGACGCTCCCCCACGCCGTCGACACTGGTGGCCGGCAGTCCTCGCGTCGGCGCTGGTCGCCGCCATCACCGCGTGGTTCTTCATCCTCGGGCCGGGCGCGACCTCCACGGTCCCCGCGCTGCAGGGCCAACCCCGGGAGCAGGCCACGTCCGCGCTGCGGGCCATCGACCTCGGCGCCGTGGTCAGCGAGGTCTTCGACGAGAACGCTCCCAAGGGCGAGGTCATCTCGCTCGACCCCGCCGCCGGCACGAACGTCCGGCGCGGCACCGACGTCGACCTCGTCGTGTCCAAGGGCCCCGAGCGGTATGCCGTGCCGACCGTCGTGGGGACCACGCTGGCGGAGGCGAAGCTGCGCATCGCGGAGGCGAGCCTCGCCGCGGGGCCCGTGACGGCCTCCTTCAGCGAGAAGGTGCCCGAGGGCCAGGTGATCTCGACCAAGCCCGAGCAGGGTGGGGAGCTGAAGAAGGGCACCAAGGTGGCCCTCACGGTCAGCAAGGGTCGCAAGCCGATCACCGTGCCCAGCGTGGTCGGCCAGGGGTCGCAGGCAGCCGCCAAGCAGCTCACCGCGCTGGGCCTGAGCGTCGACGCGACAGCTCAAGCGAACAGTGACACCGTCGCGAAGGGGGACGTCATCAGCCAGAGCCCGAGCGATGGGACCCTGTTCAAGGGTGACAAGGTCACCCTCGTGATCTCCAAGGGGCCGGTCCTGGTCGACGTGCCCAACGTCGTGGGCCAGCAGGTCGACCAGGCCCGGACGGCCCTGGAAGGCATCGGTTTCACCGTCGAGGTGCGCAAGGCCTTGGGTGGTTTCTTCGGCACGGTCCGCCTCCAGGACCCCGCCGGCGGCACGGCGCCCAAGGGCAGCACCATCACCCTGACGATCGTCTGAGCCCTCGATGAGTTCTCGCCCGGTCGACCACGCCCGGCTGGCCACGGCGCTCCTGGTCGGCGTGACGGCCGTCTGGGGCTCGACGTTCTTCCTGATCCACGACCTCGTCGAGACCGTGCCGCCGGCGGACTTCCTCACCGTGCGGTTCGGCATCGCGGCGGTGGTCATGTTCGTGCTGTTCCGGCGCCAGACCCTGGCGCTGACGCGGCGCGAGCTGAAGATCGGGGGGGTCCTCGGGGTCCTCTACGGACTGGCCCAGGTGCTCCAGACGATGGGCCTGCAGCACACCGACGCCTCCGTCTCGGGCTTCATCACCGGCACGTACGTCGTGCTGACCCCGGTGCTGGGAGCGGTGGTGCTGCGTGACCGGATCGGCCCGGTCACCTGGGTCGCGGTGGGCCTGACGACGCTGGGGTTGGCCGTGCTCTCCCTCGACGGCCTCTCCGTGGGCGCGGGTGAGGGGCTCACGCTGGCCTCAGCCGTGCTGTATGCCGCGCACATCGTCGCGCTGGGCCGCTGGGCCACCCCGTCCGCTGCCGTCGGGCTGGCCACGGTGCAGGCCGTCGTCATCACCGTGGTGACGGGCGTGGCCGCGGTGCCGGGCGGGCTCACCCTTCCGGCGACGGGCGGTCAGTGGGCGTCCCTGCTCTACATGGCCCTCATCGCCGGAGCGCTGGCCCTGTGGGCCCAGACCTGGGCCCAGGCCCACCTCGCCGCGGCCCGCGCGGCGATCGTCATGGCCCTGGAGCCGGTGTTCGCGGCATTCTTCGCCGTCCTCCTCGGCGGGGAGTCACTCACCCGGCGGATGCTCGTCGGCGGCGCCCTCGTCGTGGCGTCGATGTATCTCGTCGAGCTGCGTGGAGGTCCGCCCCGTGACCCCGACGTCACTGCAGCGGAGGACCCGCCGGTCGAGGCGCTGCACCACGACGTCTGACGTCCCTGCACCGGGGCCGCCGCTCAGTGGTGGCGGCGGTTCGCGAGGTGGGCGATGCCGGCGGGAAACAGCGGGAGCGGGTCGCCTGAGTCCTCGAACGGGCGCCACACGACCGGGACCACGCTCCCGTCGGACTCGGTCAGCGTCGCGCCCACCGGGTCCGGCTCGGGGTCGAGTCGGCCGGTGTGGACGAACACGACCTCATGTCCCGGCACACCGTTGACGACGAAGATGTTCTCGACCACCTCGAGGCAGACCAGGTCCCTGATGTGCGCGCCGAGCTCCTCACGCACCTCGCGCCGGATCGCGTCCTCGTGGGTCTCCCCGGTCTCCACGCTCCCACCGATGAGGCGGTGGTAGCCCTGGGGGTGCTCCGCCGTCGGAGGCATCAGGCTCACCGCGTGCGTCAGCCAATCGCTGCTCGGCACGATGATCATCGCCTTGACGTCGATTCCGGTGCTCTCGGGCTCCAGCACCGCCTCGGGGGCGGGGGCCTGCACCTCACCCTGGGTGGAAGCCGGGAGGTCGGAGGTGGTCACGGGTTCCTTCCCTGCGATCTGTCGACACCAGTGACACCGGCCCGTCCTCGTCAGTGCACCTCACCCTATCGACGGGGTTCGAACCGCATCTCCACGTCGGGGTGGTTGACTCCCGACATGCACCGTTCACACGTCCTGCGGTTCGCACTGACCGCGCTGGCACGGCGGCCGCGCGGGTGAGCGGGGTCCTGGACCAGCTCCTCAGCGCACCGACGTGGGCCGTGCTCGCGGTGGTCGGCGTGCTGGTGTTCGTCGAGGACGCCCTCTTCGTGGGCTTCGTCATCCCGGGTGAGACCGCGGCCCTGCTCGGCGGGGTCGCCGCCAGCATGGGCCACGCACCCCTGGCCGCGGTGATCCTCGTGGTGGTCGCCTCAGCCATCCTCGGCGACAGTGTGGGATATGAGGTCGGTCGGCACTTCGGGCCCCGCCTGCTGTCCATCAGGCCCCTGCGCCGACACCGTGAGCGGCTGGACGACGCCCAGGACTTCCTGGCCCGCCGCGGTGGATCCGCCGTCTTCCTCGGCCGGTGGGTCGCCTTCTTCCGGGCCGTCATGCCTGCCCTGGCGGGATCCGCCCGGATGCCCTACCCCACCTTCCTCGCCTTCAACGCGGCTGGAGGCATTGCGTGGGGCAGCGTCGTCGTCACCGCCGGCTACCTCGCAGGAAACTCCTACGCGAAGGTCGAAGCCACGCTCGGGCGCGTCGTCGCGCTCATCGTCGCCGGCATCGTGCTCTGCGGTGTGCTGGTGTGGCAGGTGCGCCGCCACCGCCGAAGCAGCGTCGGGGCCGAGCAGGAGCCACCGGACTGACCTTGCACGACACGCAGAGGCTCAGCTGTCCGCGAGGCACCGCACGGCCCACGGCCGCACCTCCAGGCGCGCGTCCCCGATGGGCTGGCCGCACACCTCGCACGTTCCGTAGGTGCCGTCCTTCGTCTTGTCGAGCGCGACCCGCACCTGTGCCAGGGTGGCCAGCAGCCCTTCCTGCACCGTCACCGAGGTCAACCGGTCGACGGCCAGTGAGGTGCCCTCCCCGATGCGCTTGCCGAACGAGATCGAGCCCGCGTCGCCGATCGGCCTCGTGACCACGGCGAGCTCATCGAGCAGGGACTGCTCCTTCTCGCGCAGCACGTCAGCGGCAGCTGTGGTGTCCATCGACCGACCATAGACGTCAGCGACGGGTCAGGGCGCACCCAGGACGGCGCGTGCCGCGGCGATGGCCGCGTCGGTTCCCTCGTCATCGACGTCGAGGTGCCACACCGCGCGCACGGCAGCCGGCCCCACGGCATACGTCCGGATGCCGTGGGTGAGGAACCCGTCGACGACCTCTGCTGCCGAACGACCCACGGCCGAGACGTCGAGGATCACGATGTTGGTCTGCACGGCCGCCGGGTCAACCGCCCCCGGGGCAGCCTCGGCACACGCCACCGCGAAGCGGTGCGCTCGCGCATGGTCATCGGCCAATCGCTCGAGGTGGTGCTCGAGCGCATACAGGCCGGCTGCGGCGAGGATGCCGACCTGACGCATGCCCGCGCCGTAGCGCTTGCGCCACACCCGCGCCTCGGCCATCCGCGCCGCGGACCCGACGAGCACGGACCCCACGGGCGCGCCGAGCCCCTTGGAGAGGCAGACGCTCACCGTGTCGAACTGCTCGCCGTATGCCGTGAGCGGGACGCTGCTGGCGACGTGCGCGTTCCAGAGCCTGGCACCGTCGAGGTGCATCGCCACCCCGAGGGGCAGCGTGGCATCGCGCACGGTGCGGATCGCCTCGATCGGCTGCACGGTGCCGCCGCCGAAGTTGTGGGTGTTCTCGACCACGACGAGGGAGGTCTCGACCTGGTAGGGCCCGACACCGGTGGTGACGAGGGAGAGCGGGCCGGCCGGGTCGAGCAGCCCGCGCTCGCTCGGCCAGGAGCGGCTCGTGATGCCGGAAAATGCTGCGGCAGCGCCGAGCTCCGCGCGCAACACGTGCGCCAAGGAGTCCGCGATGAGCTCCTGCCCGGGCCCTGCGTGCAGGCGCAGCCCGAGCTGGTTGGCCATCGAGCCGGTGGGCGCGAACAACCCCGCCTCGTGGCCGAGCAGGCCCGCCACGCGTTCCTCGAGTCGCCTGACGGTGGGGTCCTCGCCGAAGACGTCGTCCCCGACCTCAGCGCCGACCATCGCCTCGCGCATGGCGCGGGTCGGCCGGGTGAGGGTGTCGGACAGGAGGTCCGCGGCATACCCGCTCATCGGTGGCCTCAGTCCTGGTTGAGCATCTCGGCGACGAGGAACGCCAGCTCGAGGCTCTGCTGGTGGTTCAGCCGCGGGTCGCAGACCGACTCGTAGCGCTGGCTGAGGTCGGCATCGAGGATCTTCTCCGACCCGCCGATGCACTCGGTGACGTCGTTGCCGGTCAGCTCGACGTGGATGCCGCCGGGCACCGTGCCCAGCGACTGGTGCACCTCGAAGAAGCCGCGCACCTCGTCGACGACGTCGTCGAAGTCACGGGTCTTGTAGCCCGAGCCCGACTCGAAGGTGTTGCCGTGCATCGGGTCGCACACCCACGAGATCGTGGCACCGGAGGCCGTGACCTTCTCGACGATGTGGGGCAGCGCCTCGCGGATCTTGCCGGCACCCATCCGGGTGATGAAGGTGAGTCGGCCCGGCTCGCGGTCGGGGTCGACCCTGTCGATGATGCGCAGCAGGTCGTCGGTGTCAGCGCCCGCAGAAACCTTGATGCCCACCGGGTTTCGCACGGTCGAGACGAAGTCGATGTGCGCGCCCTCGAGGTCGCGGGTGCGCTCCCCCACCCAGATGAAGTGGCCAGATGTGTCGTAGAGGTCGCCGGTGCGGGAGTCGACCCGGGTCATGGGCCGCTCGTAGTCGAGCACCAGGGCCTCGTGCGCCGCGAAGAACTCGGTGCTGCGCATGGCCTCGAAGTCCGCGCCGCAGGCGTTCATGAACTTCATCGCCTTGTCG
>JBDTDY010000399.1:0-12193 GCA_039922835.1 Ornithinibacter sp. | reverse complement strand
GGTGCGCACCGACATGACCCGGTCCATGGACGCCCACATCGGGCGCACGCAGTGGACCAGCGAGGGCGAGGTCACCGACCTGGTGCTCGACCTTGCATCGGGTGACCTCGACGCGTGGTCGGGGCGGTTCGTGCGGGCCGGTGTCGACACGGGGGAGTCGTTGCGCGCCATGGCCGAGGGCGGCGTGATGCCGGGAGAGCGGATGCTCGACCTCGTCCTGCGCGATGCGGACCCCATCGCCTGACCCCCGGCCCGTGAAATAGTCGACCAACTGATCACTTCTTCACGCGCCGCGTCGACGAGAAGGGAGCGGCGTCGAGCGCCCCCGCCGAGAATGTGTGTATGAAGTATCCAGAGTCTGTATAGTCATGCACATGATTCGGGTCGCGATCGCCGGGGCGAGTGGATATGCCGGAGGCGAGCTCATCCGCCTCCTCCTGGCGCACCCCCAGGTCGAGATCGGCGCGCTCACGGCATCCTCGACTGCAGGTCAACCGCTCGGGGCGGTCCACCCGCACCTCACCCCCCTGTCGGACCGGGTCCTCCAGGACACCACCGTCGACGCCCTCGCGGGTCACGACGTGGTGTTCCTCGCACTCCCGCACGGTTACTCGGCCGCCCTCGCGGCCGAGCTAGACGACGACGCCGTCGTCATCGACTGCGGGGCCGACTTCCGGCTGCGCGACCGGTCTGCCTGGGGCGCCTTCTACGACACTCCGTATGCCGGCTCCTGGCCCTACGGTCTCCCCGAGCTCCTCACGCCGAGCGGGAAGCAGCGTGAGCAGCTTCGTGGTCAGCGGCGGGTGGCCGTGCCCGGGTGCTACCCCACCGCCGTCTCACTCGCTCTCGCCCCCGGCCTGGCCGCAGGCGTGATCCAGGAGCAGGACATCACCGTCGTCGCCGCCTCCGGCACGTCCGGTGCGGGAAAGTCGCTTCGTCCGCACCTGCTCGGCTCGGAGGTGATGGGGGCGATGTCCCCCTACGGCGTCGGCGGAGTGCACCGACACACCCCGGAGATCGAGCAGAACCTCACCGCAGCCGCAGGCGGGTCGGGTGTCACGGTGTCGTTCACGCCGACGCTCGCACCGATGGCGCGCGGCATCCTCGCCACCTGCACCGCCCGGGTTAGTCCGGGTGTGGATGCGGAGTCAGTGCGTGAGGCGTGGGCATCGGCCTATGCGGAGGAAACCTTCGTGCACCTCCTTCCAGAGGGGCGCTGGCCGAGCACCTCGAGCGTGGTCGGCAGTAATTCCGTGCACCTCCAGGTGGTGTTGGACGAGCGAGTGGGGCGCGTCGTGGTCGTGGCAGCGATCGACAACCTCACCAAGGGGACTGCCGGGGCAGCGGTGCAGTGCCTCAACCTCGCCCTGGGCCTCCCCGAGGACCTCGGCCTTCCCATCGCCGGGGTGGCGCCGTGAGCCGGATGCCGTTGCACCTCATGGAGCACCCTGAGCAGGTGTCGATCGTGCGGCTCCCCGGCGGACAGGAGCCTGGGTTCGACTGGACGACAGGCCCGTTCGCCAGCCTGACGCGCACACCTGACGAGACCTCCGTCGTCTGCCTCACCGAGGTGGTGCCTCGAGGTGCTCGAACCGAGGGCCCGTTCAAGGTCGTCGAGGTGGCTGGACCGCTGTCGTTCGGGGCGGTCGGTGTGTTTGCCGAGGTACTCGAACCCCTGGTGGCGGCCGGCATCTCGGTGCTCGGGTTCTCGACCTTCGACACCGACTGGATCCTCGTGCCGGTCGAGCGCGCCGCCGACGCCGCCACGGTCTGGCGCCGAGCAGGCCTCGTCATCACCCCCACCTCACTGTCCGGAGGTCCCCGCTGATGTCCGTCACCGTTCCCCAGGGTTTCCGCGCGTCCGGCACGACCGCCGGGCTCAAGGCATCGGGCCGACCCGACGTCGCGCTCGTCGTCAACGACGGCCCGCACCACCACGGCGCCGCAGTGTTCACGAGCAACCGGGTGCAGGCCGCTCCGGTCACCTGGTCCCGTCAGGTGCTCACTGACGGTCGGGTGGATGCGGTCGTGCTCAACAGTGGCGGCGCCAACGCGTGCACGGGCGCGCCGGGCTTCCAGGACACCCACGAGGCGGCCGAGCACGTCGGCGCGCTCCTGGACATCGCGGCTGGCGACGTGGTGGTCTGCTCCACCGGACTGATCGGGGAGCGCCTGCCGATGGGCTTGCTCCTCCCCGGCATCGCCGCAGCTGGAGAGGCGCTGAGCGACGACGGCGGGGGTGCCGCGGCAGAGGCGATCATGACCACGGACACCGTCGCGAAGCAGGCCGTGGCTCACGGCGCGGGTTGGTCGGTGGGAGGCATGGCCAAAGGGGCGGGGATGCTCGCGCCCTCGCTCGCCACCATGCTGGTCGTGCTCACCACGGATGCCGTCGTCGATCCGGGCGACCTGGATGCCGTGCTGCGGTCGGCGACCGCGCTCACCTTCGACCGGGTCGACTCCGACGGGTGCATGTCGACCAACGACACCGTCCTGCTGATGTCCTCCGGGGCCTCCGGAGTCTCCGTCACCTCGGCAGACCTCGCCGCGGCCGTCACCGAGGTCTGCGCCTCGCTGGCCCGCCAACTGGTGGCCGATGCCGAGGGCGCCCACCACGACATCGCCATCGAGGTGCGCTCGGCCGCCTCGGAGGCCGACGCCCTCGAGGTCGCGCGCTCGGTCGCTCGCAACAACCTCTTCAAGTGCGCCGTCTTCGGTAACGATCCCAACTGGGGGAGGGTGCTCGCCGCGGTCGGCACGACGGCCGCCGCCTTCGACCCGGCCTCGCTCGACGTCGCGATCAACGGCGTCGAGGTCTGTCGAGCCGGTGGGGTTGGTGCGGATCGTTCGCTGGTCGACCTGTCCGGGCGCGAGGTGCTCGTCGTCATCGACCTCCACGCCGGCGGCGAGGGCGCCACGGTCTGGACCAACGACCTCACCCACGACTACGTCCACGAGAACTCCGCCTACTCGACCTGAGGAGGTCCGCACCCATGACACCCCCAGAACAGGCCCTGCGCGGTGCGATCGACGCCGCCGCGCTGCGCGTCGCCCAGTCGAAGGCCACCACCCTCGTCGAGGCGCTCCCGTGGCTCGAGCAGTTCCGTGGGGCGCTGGTCGTCGTGAAGTACGGCGGCAACGCCATGCTCGACGAGACCCTCAAGCGGGCCTTCGCCCAGGACGTCGCCTTCCTCCGCTATGCCGGTCTGCGCCCGGTCGTCGTCCACGGCGGCGGTCCGCAGATCAAGGCCATGCTCGACCGGCTCGGCCTGCAGTCCGAGTTCCGCGGCGGCCTGCGGGTGACCACCCCGGAGGTCATGGAGGTGGTCCGCATGGTGCTCACCGGTCAGGTCGGTCGCGAGCTGGTGGGCCTGCTCAACCAGCACGGCCCCGTCGCGGTGGGGCTCTCCGGAGAGGACGGCGGGCTGCTCGGTGCCCGGCGCCGGGGGGTCGTGGTCGACGGGGTCGAGCACGACATCGGTCTGGTCGGCGACGTGGTGCAGGTCGAGCCGGCCGCGGTGCACGACCTCCTCGAAGCGGGACGCATCCCCGTCGTGTCCACCATCGCTCCCGATCTCGACGCCCCCGGCGAGGTGCTCAACGTCAACGCAGACACCGCCGCGGCGGCGCTCGCCGCGGCACTCGGGGCGCGAAAGCTCGTGGTGCTCACCGACGTCGAGGGCGTCTACGCCTCGTGGCCCGACCGGGACTCGCTCCTCTCGCGCCTGTCGGTGAGCGCGGCCCGGGAGCTGCTCACGACGGTCGACGAGGGCATGATCCCCAAGCTCGAGGCATGCGTGCGGGCCGTCGAGGCCGGGGTGCCGCAAGCCCACGTGATCGACGGGCGCCAACCCCACTCCCTCCTGCTCGAGGTCTTCACCTCCGAGGGGATCGGGACGATGATCCTGCCGGACGAGGAGCCTGAGGATGCCTGACCCGACCTCGACCGCCGAGGACTGGCTCGATCGCTACGACCGGGCGCTGCTGCGCCTGTTCGGGCGCCCCCAGCTCGTCCTCGACCACGGCGACGGGGCGTGGGTCTGGGACGTCGACGGCCGCCGCTACCTCGACCTGGTCGGCGGCATCGCCGTCAACGCGCTCGGGCACAACCACCCCGCTCTCGTCGCTGCCATCTCCAAGCAGGCCGGTCAGCTCGTCCACGTCTCCAACTTCTTCACCTCCGTCCCGCAGATCGAGCTCGCGGAGCAGCTGCTCTCCCTGGCAGGCGCCCCTGACGGGTCAGCCGTCTTCTTCACGAACTCCGGCACCGAGTCGATCGAGGCGGCCCTGAAGCTGGCCCGTCGCACCGGGCGCACCGGCATCGTGGCCGCGGAGGGCGCGTTCCACGGTCGCACCACCGGCGCGCTGGCGCTCACCCACAAGCCGGCCTACCGCGAGCCCTTCGAGCCGCTCCTGCCCGGTGTCTCCCACGTCCCCTGGGGCGATGTCGACGCACTGCGGGCGGCCGTCACGACCGACACCTCCGCGCTCTTCCTCGAGCCGATCCAGGGCGAGGCGGGAGTTCGACCCGGCGACCCGGCATACCTGAGGGTGGCCCGTGAGGTGACCCGTGACGTCGGTGCGCTCCTGGTCCTGGACGAGATCCAAACGGGGATCGGCCGCACCGGCACCTGGTTCGCGTTCCACCGGGCCGGTGTGGTCCCGGACGCGATGACCCTGGCCAAGGGTTTGGGCGGTGGTGTGCCGATCGGGGCGCTGGTGACCTTCGGCGCAGATGTCAGCGCCCTGCTCACCGCGGGCCAGCACGGCACCACCTTCGGCGGCAACCCGCTGGCCTGCGCGGCCGGGCTCGCGGTGCTCGGCACCATCGCCGACGAAGGGCTCCTGGACCACGCCCGCGAGGCGGGGGAGCACCTCGACCGGCGCATCGCCGGCCTGGACCACCCCCTCGTCACCGGCATCCGCGGGGCCGGGTTGCTCAAGGCCATCACCCTCGGCGGAGACCACGCGGGGGACGTCGCTGCGCTGGCCCGCGACGAGGGGTTCATCGTCAACCCCGTCGCCCCCGACGCGATCCGGCTCGCGCCGCCCCTCGTCGTCACCACCGACGAGCTCGACCTCTTCGTCGACGCACTCCCTCGCCTCCTCGACACCGCCGCATCCACCGCCACGGAGCCCCGATGACCCTGCGCCACCTCCTCGCCGACGACGACCTCACCGCTGCCGAGCAGCGGGTGGTCCTCGACCGGGCCCTCGCCCTGAAGACCGCACCCTTCGCCGACCGCAGCCTCGAAGGGCCCCTGACCGTCTCGATCCTCTTCGACAAGCCCACCCTGCGCACCCAGGTGTCGTTCGTCGGTGCGGTCGCCCAGCTCGGCGGGTTCCCGATGGTCGTCGACGGCAGGCTCGCGGGAGTGGGCGTGCGCGAGTCGGTGGCCGACGTTGCCCGCATCCTCGGACCGCAGTCTGCGGCGGTGGTGTGGCGCACCTTCGAGCAGAGCGCGCTCGAGGAGATGGCCGAGCACGCAGGGGTGCCCGTCATCAACGCACTCACCGACGACTACCACCCGTGTCAGGTCCTCGCCGACCTGCTCACCGTGCACGAGAGCATCGGCGACCCGGCGGGCCGCATCCTGGCCTACCTCGGTGACGGGGCCAACAACATGAGCCACTCCTACCTGCTCGGGTGCGCCCTCGCCGGGATGCACGTGCGCATCGGCACGCCCTCCACCCACCTCCCGCGGCCCGATGTCGTGGCACGTGCGCGCGCCATCGCGCAGGCACAGGGCGGTTCGGTCACCGTCACCTCGGACCCGGCCGAGGCGGCCCGCGGTGCCGACGTCGTCGCCACCGACACCTGGGTGTCGATGGGGCAGGAGTCCCAGAGCGAGCATCGCACCGGCGCAGCCAGCCCGTTCGACGCCTTCCGGGTCGATGAGGCCCTGATGACCCACGCGGCACCCGATGCGGTCTTCCTGCACTGCCTCCCGGCATACCGCGGTCACGAGGTGAGCGCCGGGGTCATCGACGGCCCGCGCTCCCTCGTCTGGCAGGAGGCCGAGAACCGTCTCCACGTGCAGAAGGCCCTGCTGTCGTGGCTGCTCGAGCAGTCGGCCGGGAGCACGTCATGACCGTGTCGACGAGCCGAGGAGCACGCCAGCAGCGGATCGTCGAGATCCTCTCGGCCAAGGCCGTCCGCTCCCAGACCGACCTGCTCGACATCCTCGCTGAGGACGGCATCGAGGTCACCCAGGCAACCCTCTCCAGGGACCTCGTCGACGTCGGGGCGGAGCGGCTGCGGGTCGGCAAGAACCTGGTGTATGCCGTGCCGGGCGAGGGCGGGGACCGCACGGTGCGCCCGGCGCCCGACGGGGCCGAGCGGGTGACCCGGCTCCAGGGCCGCTGCCACGAGCTGCTCGTCTCCGCCGAGCCCTCGGCCAACCTCGTGATCCTGCGCACCCCGCCGGGTGCCGCGAGCTTCCTCGCCTCGGCCCTCGACCATGCCGGGCTCGACGACATCGTCGGCACCATCGCGGGTGACGACACGATCATGGTCGTCACCCCCGGCGCCGCGCGCAGTCGCGCCCTCGTCGACCGCCTCATGTCATTCACCCGGAAGGACACCACGTGACCCAACCCGACGGCCACGCCGACGGCCACCCGAGCCCGGTCAGCCTCTGGGGCGGCAGGTTCGCCGGAGGGCCGGCCGATGCCCTCGCCGCCCTGTCGAAGTCGACGCACTTCGACTGGCGGCTGGCGGCATACGACATCGCCGGCTCCCGAGCCCATGCCCGGGTGCTGCACGGCGCCGGTCTGCTCGACGACGCCACCCTGTCGGCCATGCTCGACGCGCTGGAGGCGCTGCGTGCCGACGTCGCCTCGGGCGCGCTCCTCCCCCAGGAGGGTGACGAGGACGTGCACACCGCGCTCGAGCGGGGACTGATCGAGCGTGCCGGTGCAGAGGTCGGTGGGCGGCTGCGGGCAGGGCGCTCGCGCAACGACCAGGTCGCCACCCTCTTCCGGATGTACCTGCGGGACCACTCCCGCGTCGTCGCCCGGCTCGTTCTCGACGTGGTCGACGCCCTCGTGTCGCAGGCGACCCGACACCTCGGTGTCGCCATGCCGGGCCGCACGCACCTCCAGCACGCCCAGCCGGTGCTCCTCTCGCACCACCTGCTGGCGCATGCCTGGGCGCTGCTGCGCGACGTGGACCGCCTGCGCGACTGGGATGTTCGCGCGGCGGTCTCGCCCTACGGCTCCGGCGCGCTCGCGGGTTCCTCGCTCGGCCTCGACCCCGAAGCAGTGGCTGCCGATCTGGGCTTCGACTCCTCCGTGGAGAACTCCATCGACGGCACGGCCTCCAGGGATTTCGTGGCCGAGCTGTCGTTCGTGGCCGCCATGACCGCGATCGACGTGTCGCGACTGGCCGAGGAGGTGGTGCTGTGGGCGACCAAGGAGTTCTCCTTCGTCACCCTCGACGACGCCTACTCCACCGGATCGAGCATCATGCCGCAGAAGAAGAACCCCGACGTCGCGGAGCTCGCGCGCGGCAAGGCGGGTCGCCTCGTGGGTGACCTGGCCGGGCTGCTCACCACCTTGAAGTCGTTGCCCCTGGCCTACAACCGCGACCTGCAGGAGGACAAGGAGCCGGTCTTCGACGCCGTCGACACCCTCGAGGTGCTGCTGCCCGCCTTCGCCGGGATGGTCGAGACGATGTCGTTCGACACCGATCGCCTGGAGTCCCTCGCCCCCCAAGGTTTCTCGTTGGCCACCGACGTCGCTGAATGGCTCGTGCGGGAGGGGGTGGCGTTCCGGATCGCCCACGAGGTGGCGGGTGAGTGCGTGCGGGAGTGCGAGGAGCGCGGGATCGAGCTGTGGGACCTCACCGACGACGACCTCCGCACGATCAACCCGCACCTGACTCCGGGCGTGCGCGAGGTGCTCTCGGTCGAGGGCTCGCTGGCCTCTCGCGACGCCCGGGGAGGCACCGCGCCCGCGCGCGTGGCCGAGCAGCTCGAGCGCGTCGTCGCGACGGCAGCCGGGCACCGTGCGTGGGCTGCAGTCCACCCGACGGTGCGCTGACGGCATCAGATGCCCCCACCAGATCCGATGCGTCCACCAGCCACCAGACTGTCCCCGTGATGACCTCGAGATCGCTGCCCCGCGCGTTCTTCGCCCGGGACCCGCTCGTCGTCGCGACCGACCTGCTGGGGTGCCGGGTCACCCATGGCGGCGTCACCGTCCGCGTCACGGAGGTCGAGGCGTATGCCGGGCAGGCCGACCCGGGGTCGCATGCCTTCCGGGGGCGGTCACCGCGCACCGAGGTCATGTTCGGCCCCGCAGGGCACCTCTACGTCTACTTCACCTACGGCATGCACTACTGCGCCAACATCGTGACCGGCCACGAGGGCGCGGCATCTGCCGTGCTCCTGCGCGCGGGGGAGGTGCTCGCCGGCCACGAGCTGGCAGCCCGGCGCAGGCCCGGGGTGCGCGAGCGCGACCAGGCCCGTGGTCCCGCCAACCTCGCTCGCACCCTCGGTCTCGGGCGCGAGCACAACGGACTCTCCCTGGTCGGTGCGCGGTCCGGTGGCCGGGTCCAGCCGCCCGAGGCGCCTCTGGACCCGGCGCGGGTTCGCACCGGTCCGCGTGTCGGGGTCAGCGGCGCCGGCGGTGACGGCACGGTCTACCCCTGGCGGTTCTGGATCGACGGCGAGCCGACGGTGAGCTCCTACCGGCCCGGGCGGGCGCGGAACCGTCCGGCGACCTGAGGCCCCGGGGCCCGGTCCACCGCCACCATCTCGGCTCGCAGCCGGGTGCGGACGTCGTCGGGCGCGAAGCTCGCGTCGACCGCTGCCAGGGCGAGGTCGAGCACCCCGGCAGGGTCGAGGTCGAGCAGGTGGGCGGCGATCTCGTACTCCCGGTTCAGCGTCGTGCCGAACATCGGCGGGTCGTCGCTGTTGATGCTCACCACCACCCCGGCATCCCGCAGGTCGCGCAGGGGGTGGTCCTCGAGGCGGTCGACCACGCGCGTCGCGACGTTCGAGGTCGGGCACACCTCGAGGGGGATGCCGTGCTCCGCCAAGTGCTCGAGGAGGCGGGGATCGGCCGTCGCGGAGGTTCCGTGGCCGATGCGCTCCGCCCCGAGGTGGAGCAGTGCGTCCCAGATGCTCTGCGGCCCGGTCGACTCACCGGAGTGGGGGACCGAGTGCAGCCCGGCTGCCCTCGCGCTCGCGAAGTGCGGCGCGAACTGGGGCCGGGGCACTCCGACCTCCGGACCTCCGAGACCGAAGCCGACCAGCGCGGCCGGGCCGTGGTCCACGGCATACGAGAGCGTGGCGTCGGCGGCGGGCAGCCCGGCCTCGCCGGGGATGTCGTAGATCCAGCGCAGGACGATGCCGAGCTCGGACTCGGCGGCCATCCGCGCGTCCTCGATCGCCTCCGTGTAGGCCTCGATGGGGATGCCGCGGGCCACCGAGGTGTAGGGCGTCATCGTCACCTCGGCGTAGCGGACCTGCTGGGCACACAGGTCGCGAGCCACCTCGTAGGTGAGCAGGCGCACGTCGTCGGGGCTGCGGACGAGGTCGACGGTCGCGAGGTAGAGCTCGATGAAGTGCGCGAAGTCGGTGAAGGTGAAGTAGTCGGCCAGTGCCGCGGGGTCGGTGGGGACCGGTGAGCCGGGGTGGCGCCCCGCGAGCTCGGCCACGACACGCGGCGACGCGGAACCGACGTGGTGCACGTGGAGCTCGGCCTTCGGCAGACGGGCGATGTATGCCGCGAGGTCAGGCTGTCGTGTCTGCTCACTCGTCATGGAAGGAGTGTGCCCGGAGCACTCGGCCCGTGGGAGGCTGGGCCAGCGCGGTTCCGGCCGGCCTGCGCACCAGGGACGAAGGGACATCCGGACGTGAGCGACATCCTCGACGAGCTGCACTGGCGGGGGCTCGTGGCGCAGACCACCGACGAGACCGCTCTGCGGACCGCGCTCGCGGACGGCCCGATCACCGCATACTGCGGTTTCGACCCGACGGCCCCCTCGCTGCACTTCGGCAACCTCGTGCAACTCGTCCTGATGCGTCACCTGCAGCGGGCGGGGCACCAGGTGATCTGCCTGGTGGGCGGGTCCACCGGGCTGATCGGAGACCCCAGGCCCACCGCCGAGCGGGTGCTGAAGACCAAGGAGCAGACGGCGCAGTGGGTGGAGAACATCCGCCGCCAGGTCGAGCCATTCCTGGACACCGGGGGTGAGAACCCGGCGATCTTCGTCAACAACCTCGATTGGACGGCGCCGATGTCGGCGCTGGACTTCCTGCGCGACGTGGGGAAGCACTTCCGGGTCAACCAGATGGTGAAGAAGGAGGCGGTGGCCGCGCGGCTGAACAGCGACGAGGGCATCTCCTACACGGAGTTCAGCTACCAGCTGCTGCAGGGGCTGGACTACCTCCAGCTCTACCGCGAGCACGGCTGCACGCTGCAGACGGGCGGGAACGACCAGTGGGGGAACCTCACCGCCGGCTCGGACCTGATCCACCGGGTCGAAGGTGCCTCGGTGCACCTGCTCACCACGCCGCTGTTGACCGACAGCTCCGGGGAGAAGTTCGGGAAGAGCGCCGGCAACGCGATCTGGCTCTCCGCCGAGATGACGAGCCCCTACGCCTTCTACCAGTACTGGCTCAACGTGGAGGACGCCTCGGTGCTGACCCTGCTCAAGGTCTTCACCGATCGGACGCCCGAGGAGGTCGCCGACCTGCAGCGTCAGGTCGAGACCGAGCCCTTCCGGCGCAGCGCCCAGCGCGTGCTCGCCGCCGACGTGACCACGCTGGTGCACGGGGCCGCCGCGACGACCGCCGTCCAGGCAGCATCGGAAGCACTCTTCGGCAAGGGGGATCTCGCTGCCCTGGATGCGCGCACCCTCGAGGACGCGACCGCCGAGCTGCCGGGAGGGCGCGTCACGGTGGGGATGCCGGTCGTCGAGGCGCTGGTGGCAGTGGGGCTGGTGGACTCCAGGAACGCCGCGCGCCGCGCGATCAGCGACGGGGGAGCATCGGTCAACGGAACGAAGGTGAGCGACCTCGAACGCGTCATCGAGCCCACGGACGTGCTCCACGACCGCGTGGTCGTGCTGCGTCGTGGCCGCAAGGCCCTCGCCGCAGGGCGTCTCGATCCCTGAGCACCTGCGATCTGACGAAATCTCGGGGGGCGAATCCCGTTGCACTCCACCATGATTCATCCCCAAATCCGCCGAGCGAGCTGGGTGGGACCAGCACCGATTTGTGTTCGTCGCAGCACGTCATCTACTGTTCTGCACGTCAGCCCGAGAGGGAGGAACGGACGCCAAGCGGCAGGGTGAGAACCCCGCACCAAGCAGGCCGGTCCCGCGAGCTGAACCCCACACCCGCAAGGGAACATGCACCGCCACGGTGGTGCCTGGACGCGAGTGGAACTGGTCGCCGAAAGGCTGCTAGAGTGGGCACCCGCCGAGAACCAAGCGCGAACGGTCCGGCCGCACACTGTGACTATCACAGGGTCTGCGGTTCAAGGATTTGACGCCCAAGCGCGAGGCGGGTAAGTTAGAACAGTTGCCTCACGGCGACACGGAAACAGCCCCGCTGGCCTGCCCCAACTGAGCGAGTCACCGGTGCGCGTCCGAACCTTGAGAACTCAACAGCGTGTCAAAAATCGATGCCAATTAACCTCGTCGCATCGCTTCGCCAACCGGCCACCAGGTCGGGGTAACGAGTGGTGCACGAAAATCCTTTGGTTGGACAACGAACAACAGCGAAAGCTGGTTGTTCGTGCTCAGCCAGTGAAACAACCCTTTGTGGGTAAAGATTTCCCGACCTCGTGTCGGGAGTCATACATCAACGGAGAGTTTGATCCTGGCTCAGGACGAACGCTGGCGGCGTGCTTAACACATGCAAGTCGAACGGTGACCTCGAGAGCTTGCTCTTGGGTGATCAGTGGCGAACGGGTGAGTAACACGTGAGTAACCTGCCCCAGACTCTGGAATAACCCCGGGAAACCGGAGCTAATACCGGATACGAGACGGAGAGGCATCTCTACCGTCTGGAAAGTTTTTCGGTCTGGGATGGACTCGCGGCCTATCAGCTAGTTGGTGAGGTAATGGCTCACCAAGGCGACGACGGGTAGCCGGCCTGAGAGGGCGATCGGCCACACTGGGACTGAGACACGGCCCAGACTCCTACGGGAGGCAGCAGTGGGGAATATTGCACAATGG
>JBDTDY010000398.1:0-3461 GCA_039922835.1 Ornithinibacter sp. | reverse complement strand
GTTCAGCCAGGCGCGCGGCCGGCTGCGCTACGACGACGCGCTCGGTGCCTTCGTGCCCGGAGACGCGATCGAGGCGGCCAGCGTCGCCGGCGCCGCGGCGGGTGACTTCACTCTGGCAGGTGCGCTCACCGGTGGCGCCGCGGCCGCGACCAAGGCGCTCAGCAGGACAACGAGCGGAGCCGAACTCCCCGGAACCAGTCTCCCAAGGACCTTGCCGCAACCGGTGGGCCAGCCCACCATGGTCCTGTGGTCGGTGCCCGACGCGGGCGACTCGGCACAGTGCACCCGCTTCGTGGACCTGCAACGCGACGCCACGGTCGGTGACATCCTGCGGGCCGCCGGGGCCGGTATGCAGTCTGTCGAGCACGTCAAGCGCTACACGACCATCGGCACCGCCCACGACCAGGGCAAGACCTCGGGCGTCATCGCCTCCGGGATCCTCGCCGAGGCGCTCGGCGCAGACGTCGGCGACCTCGGGACGACGACCTTCCGGCCGCCCTACACGCCGGTCGCGTTCGCAGCCCTCGCCGGCCGCGACCGCGGCGGGCTTCACGACCCGGCCCGGGTCACCGCCATCCACGACTGGCACGTCGCCCACGGCGCCCTCTTCGAGGACGTCGGCCAGTGGAAGCGGCCGTGGTACTACCCGCTACCCGGCGAGGATCTCGACGCTGCGGTGCTCCGCGAATGCGCAGCCGTCCGGACCTCGGTGGGTCTCATGGACGGGTCGACGCTGGGCAAGATCGACGTCCGAGGGCCGGACGCGGGTGAGCTGCTCGACCGGCTCTACACCAACCTCATGAGCAGCCTCAAGATCGGCTTCGCCCGCTACGGGCTCATGTGCGGGGTGGACGGCATGGTCATCGACGACGGCACGGTGATCCGTGTCGCGGACGACCAGTTCCTCCTCACCACGACGACCGGCAATGCCGCCAAGATCCTGGACTGGATGGAGGAGTGGCTGCAGACCAAGTGGCCCGAGCTGCGCGTACACCTCACGTCGGTGACCGAGCAGTGGGCGACCATCCCACTCGTCGGTCCTCGCTCGCGTGACGTCCTCGCGTCAGTCGCCCCGGGCCTGGACGTCAGCAACGAGGCGTTCCCGTTCATGACCTGGCGGGACGCCATCGTGGCCGGGATCTCGGCCCGAATCGCCCGGATCAGCTTCTCCGGTGAGTTGGCCTACGAGGTCAACGTCAGCGCCTGGGACGGCCTGGCCGTGTGGGAGGCGCTCGTGGCCGCCGGTGAGTCGTTCGGGATCACGCCCTACGGCACCGAGACCATGCACGTCCTGCGCGCCGAGAAGGGCTACCCGATCATCGGCCAGGAGACCGACGCGACGGTGACGCCGCAGGATCTCGGCATGGACTGGGTCGTCTCGAAGAAGAAGATCGACTTCATCGGCAAGCGATCCTTCGCCCGGGTCGAGAACAGGCGACCGGACCGCAAACAACTCGTCGGGCTCCTGCCCCTCGATCCCCAGGTGCGCCTTCCCGAGGGTGGTCAGATCATCGCCTGCCAGCGGCTGCCCGAACCGCCGGTGCCGATGCTGGGCCACGTCACCTCCAGCTACCGCAGCGCTGCTCTGGGCCGGACCTTCGCCCTGGCCGTTGTACGGGCGGGTCGGGACCGGATCGGCGAAACCCTGTACGTCCCCGTCGAGGACGAACTGGTGCCGGTCACGGTCACTGACAGCGTCCTCTTTGACAAGGAAGGAAGCCGTCGTGACGGTTGAGACACTGACCCGCGTCAGCCGCTGGAGCCCGCTCGCATCCTGGGCCAGCCGGTTCGAGACGTTGCCAACTGCCGTGGGGGTGAAGGAACTGCCCCACCTCACCCAACTCGGTCTCCGCTTCGACCCGGCGGGACCAGCGGCCGCGTCGGTGGCGGCCGTGCTGGGCACGGCTGTCCCGACGACGCCGTGCACCTCGGTCGTGGCGGGGGCGGTGACCGTGCTCTGGCTCGGTCCGGACGAGTGGCTGGTGGTCGCGACCGCCGACGACGATGAGTTGTTGCCCGCCTTGACCGGCGCCGTCTCCGGCCACGGCGCTGTCGTCGAGGTATCCGCGCAACGAACCACCGTGTCGATCCGCGGACCGCGGGCCCGGGACCTGCTCGCACACGGCTGCTCGGCCGACCTGGACCCCCGGATCAGCCCCCTTGGCACCTGCCTGCAGACCCCGCTCGCCCTGGCCGGTGTGGTGCTCGTCGTCCGCGACGACACGGCCACCGACTTCTGGGTGCTGGTGCGCTCCTCCTTCGCCCGATACCTCGCGGACTGGGTCATCGACGCCTGCGCCGAGTACGCCGAGGACCCCTCGTGGCGCTGAGCGTCTTCGACCTCTTCTCCATCGGCATCGGGCCGTCCAGCTCGCACACCGTCGGTCCGATGCGGGCTGCCCGCTCCTTCGTCGTGTCCCTCGGCGACACCGGCCACCTCGACGCAACGACGGCGGTCAAAGCCGAACTCTTCGGGTCGCTCGGTGCCACCGGCCACGGACACGGCAGCGTCAAGGCCGTCGTCCTCGGGCTGCTCGGTGAGCGGCCCGAGGAGGTAGACCCGGCCGCCGCCGACCCGACCGTCGAGGATGTCCGCCAGACTCACCGACTCCGGCTCCTTGGTCGACACGTGATCGCCTTCGACCCGGGCGAGGACGTCGTCCTGCACCGCCGCAAGCGCCTCCCCTTCCACACCAACGGAATGCGCTTCACGGCATACGGGGCAGACGGCTCGACGCTCGTCATGCGCGAGTACTACTCCGTCGGGGGCGGCTTCGTCCTGGGAGAGGACGAAGTCGGCGAACAGCGCGTCGTCCCGGAGAGCACCCCGGTGCGATACCCGTTCACCACCGGCGCCGAACTGCTGGCGCACTGTCGCGAGACCAACCTGCCGATCAGCCAGATCATGCTGGCCAACGAGCTCTCATGGCGGACCGAGGTGGAGGTCCGCACCGGGTTGCTCGCTCTCTGGGCCGTCATGGAGGAGTGCGTCGAACGCGGCAGCAGCACCGACGGCGTGCTGCCCGGCGGCCTGAAAGTGCGCCGTCGCGCCGCGCAGTTGCGCCGCTCACTGCTCAATGGCAGCGCCGAGACCGACCCGCTCGCACCGATGGACTGGGTCACCCTCTACGCACTGGCCGTGAACGAGGAGAACGCCGCCGGCGGGCGCATCGTCACCGCGCCGACCAACGGGGCTGCCGGCATCATCCCAGCGGTCCTGCACTACTACCAGCGCTTCATCCCCTCGTTCAGCGACGACGGCATCGTCCGCTTTCTGCTCACGGCCGCTGCCATCGGCGTGCTGTTCAAGGAGAACGCCTCGATCTCCGGCGCCGAGGTCGGCTGCCAGGGCGAGGTCGGTTCGGCCTCCTCGATGGCCGCCGGCGGACTGGCGGAGATCCTCGGAGGCACGGTTGACCAAGTGGAGAACGCGGCGGAGATCGCCATGGAACACAACCTCG
>JBDTDY010000397.1:0-5967 GCA_039922835.1 Ornithinibacter sp. | reverse complement strand
GTCTCGCAAGGACTCCACGAAGGTGATCCAGATCGAGTCCGCGATGGGCGCCGCCTTGGAGGTCTTCGAAGGATCCCAGGCTCTGCTCGTGCCGCGCACCCGGTTCCGGCCGGTCAAGACGACCAATGAGCTGCTCCTGCTTCGCTCGGACCTGTTCGGTCTGGACGCGGCATACGACATCGTGTCGACCGGGTCCGGTCCGGATCCGCTCGTCGACCTCGACGCCCACTACACGTTGATCGAGGACTTCGACGCGCGCTTCGCACACGGGGCGCCGTCACTGGCCGAGGCGACGTCGCTGCGGGTCGTCGGTGACGTGTGGTTCGGTGCCGACGTCGTCTGCGTCGGCGACGTGACGGTCGGCCCCGAGGTGGAGAGGGTGCCCGACGGCACCGTGCTGGAGGGTGGGCCCTGATGCGCACCGTGCAGGAGCACCGCGCCGCGGTGCTCTCCCTGGTGACGGCTCTGGCCCCGGTGGAGACGGCGGTCGGCGAGGCGCTGGGGCTGGTCCTGGCCGCTGACGTGACCGCCGCGGTCGACCTTCCGGGCTTCGACAACTCGGCGATGGACGGGTATGCCGTGCGGTCGGCTGATCTCCTCGGTGCCACCGCGCAGGCCCCCGTCACCCTTCCCGTCGATGGTGACATCGCCGCGGGCGACACCACCCACCACGTGCTGACCCCCGGCCACGCACTGCGGATCATGACGGGTGCGCCACTGCCGGACGGTGCGGATGCCGTGGTGCCGGTCGAGCTGACCGACGGGGGCGCCGACCGGGTCGCGATCGCCCTCGCGGCGGAGGTCGGGCGGCACCTGAGACACCGAGGCGAGGACGTGCTCGCGGGCACCGTCGTGCTGCGGGCCGGAGTGCGGCTCGGCCCGGGGCACCTGGCCCTCGTCGCAGCCTGCAACGTCGCCCAGGTGCTGGCCCACCCGCGGCCCCGGGTCGCCGTGCTCTCCACCGGGGACGAGCTCGTCCCGCCCGGCTCCACCCTGGAGCACGGGCAGATCGTCGACTCCAACCACGTCATGCTCTGCGCCCTCGTCGAGGCTGCCGGTGCACAGGTCGCCGGGTCCGCACACCTGCGCGACGACGCTGCGACGATGCGCGCCCAGCTCGCCGACCCTCCCGGTGATCCCGACCTCGTCCTCACCACGGGTGGGGTCTCCATGGGTGTCTACGACACCGTCAAGGAAGTGCTCACCGCAGACGGGGGGGTGGAGTTCGTCAAGGTCGCGATGAGACCCGGGATGCCGCAGGGCTGCGGCGTCATCGGGCCTCGCCGCACGCCGGTGGTCACCCTGCCGGGCAACCCGGTGAGCTCCTTCGTCTCCTTCCACGTCTTCGTCCTCCCCGCCCTGCGCGCGCTCGCCGGCCTCGACCCGAGCGCGGACGGGTCCTTCGAGTCGGTCGCTGCGACGTCGTGGTCGACCGCGCGCGGGAAGGTGGAGCTGACCCGGGTGGTCGAGGAGGGCGGAGCGGTCCGCCCCTCGGGGGGTCAGGGCTCCCACGTCCTGGGTGCGCTCGCCGGGGCCACGGCCCTGGCCGTCGTGCCCGCCGACGCTGACGGCGTGCGGGAGGGTGACCCGGTGCGCTGCATCCCCATCCTGGGACAGGACCGACCCCGTGGCTGAGGTGGGTGGGTCGGGCGGTCTGACGCACGTGCGCGCAGACGGCAGCGCCCACATGGTTGACGTGTCGGGCAAGGACATTACGGCGCGGGAGGCCAGCGCCGCCGGACGAGTGCTGCTCTCCGAGAGGGCGGTCGCCGCGCTGCGCGGCGGTGTGGTGCCCAAGGGTGACGCGCTCGCGGTGGCCCGGGTCGCCGGCATCCAGGCCGTCAAGCGCACCCCCGAGCTGATCCCGCTCGCCCACCCCGTGGCCGTGCACGCCGTCGAGGTCGACCTGGAGGTGCTCGACTTCGGGGTCGAGATCTCGGCCACCGTGCGCACGGCCGACCGCACCGGTATCGAGATGGAGGCCCTGACGGCCGTGGCGGTGGCCGCCCTCGCGCTCATCGACATGGTCAAGGCGGTCGACCGCCATGCACGGGTCATGGACGTGCGGGTCACGGCGAAGTCGGGGGGCCGCTCGGGCGACTGGCGGGAGGAGTCGTCGTGACGGGGCCGCTCGAGGGCCGAACGGCCCGGGTGGTGACGTGCTCGACCCGAGCTGCCACGGGGGTCTATCCCGACCGGGGCGGCGCGCTCCTGGTGGAGACGCTGCGGGAGTGGGGGTGTGAGGTCCCCGACGCTGCCGTCGTCGCTGACGGCCCCGACGTCGTCGCGGCGATCCGGGCGGCTCTCCAGGCGGCACCCGACCTCCTGCTCACCACCGGTGGCACCGGGCTGACTCCCAGCGACGGCACCCCGGAGGCCACCGCGCCCCTCCTGGACCGTGTCGTTCCGGGCATCGCCGAGGCGTTGCGGGCACAGGGGGTCGCGGCCGGCATCCCGACCGCCATGCTCTCCCGGGGGGTGTCCGGGCTCGCGGGTCGCACCCTGGTGGTCAACCTGCCCGGGTCGAGTGGTGGGGTGCGGGACGGTCTCGCGGTTCTCCTCGACGTGCTCCCGCACGCGTTGGCGCAGGTGCGCGGGAGCGACCACTGATGCCCGTGCGGTGGTGGCGGCTGCGCCGTGACGGAGGAGCCGGAGCCCCAGCGGGGCCGCTGTGGTCCTGGCCGGTGCGTCTCGAGGGTGAGACGCCGCGGGGGTTGGCGTTCGTGCTCCGCCCCCTCGTCGTCGAGGACGCACCGGTGTTCCACGCCGTCCGCCGCGCGAACGCGGCCTGGCTCGAGCCGTGGGACGCCACCTCGCCGGAGCCAGACGCCCCGGCCCGCAGCTTCGCAGAGCTGATCGGACACTATGACGCTGATGGTCGCGCCGCGCGTGCCTTGCCGCTGGGCATCGAGGTCGATGGACGGCTGGTCGGCCAGGTCTCGTTCGGCTCGATCGTGCTCGGTTCGTTCCGCTCGTGCTTCGTCGGCTACTGGGTGAGTCGGGCGGTCGCGGGTCAGTCGGTCGTGCCGGCCGCGGTGGCGCTCGGCGGTGACCACCTGATCAGGACGGTCGACCTGCACCGGCTCGAGGTGAACATCCGACCGGAGAACACCGCGAGCCTCGCGGTCGTGCGCAAGCTGGGGTTCCGCAGCGAGGGGCTGCGACCGCACTACCTGCACATCGACGGCGCGTGGCGCGACCACCAGTCGTTCGCGCTGACGGCTGAGGACCTCGCTGGCCAGACCCTGATGGAACGCCTGACCCAGTCGTCACAACAGTCACTTCCGCGACACACCGGCGGGGGTCCGGCACCGACTCGCTGAAGCCGCCTACGGTCGGACTCGTGCGGTCCCCGTCGAGCCTGATCTTCATCGTCCTCATCGGTGTCTGGGCTGCCTATTTCGTCCAGTACTGGATCCGCCGCAGGGACCACCTGTCCACGGCCCGGTCCGTCGACCAGTTCACCGAGGCGATGCGCGTCCTGGAACGTCGCGACACCACCCCGTATGCCGACCTGTCCGCGCCGGCCCGTCCGTCGTACTCCGTGCACCCGGAGCGCTCGGCCAGGCCGCAGGTGCTCGTCAAGCGTGCCGTGCCCGCCGAGGCGCCCCGTCGGACCGAGGTGGCCGTCCCCGTGCACGCATCACCCGTCGAACGTGAGGGTGCCGGGACCCGAGCCGCAGCACCGCCGGCCTCCGGTCAGGGGAGCCCTCGACAGTCGGGGAAGCGCACCAAGCACGCCATCCGTCCCAGCAGGCGCGTGCGCGGCCTGTTCCTGCTCGCCGCGCTCCTGGAGCTCATCGTCATCGTGCCCCTGGTGGCAGTCTCGATGGTCTCGGCGTCGGTGTTGCTGCCCTCGTTGCTCGCGCCGGTCTGGGCCGTGGCCTGGCTGCGCTCCGGGGTGCGGACCGAGCAGGCCGCGGTGCGCGCCCGTCGTCGTCGCGGTGCCGAGCGCACCCACGAGCGCGCCGCCGCTCCCTCCCCGACCCGGGTTGTTCGCAGCCGGACTGAGCCCTCGTCGGAGGTGGGCGCCACGTCGACCGTCGCCACGTCGACCGTCGCCACGTCGACCGTGAGCGAGGCCACGGCGGCAGTGTCCAGCGCCGGCGTCGCAGTGCCCGCTGTGGTCGCCGACCAGCCCTCGGAGAGCGTGGTGACTCACGCTGCTGCTCTCCCCGAGGCCCCGGTCGTCGTGGCGCCTTCCCAGGCGTCGGGCACGACGACCCCGGAAGCGCTCGAGGTGCCCGTGCCCCTCGTGGACGAGGACGACATCCCCCTCACCTGGAACCCGGTTCCTGTGCCTCGCCCCACCTACACGATGAAGGCGAAGGCCGAGCGTGCTGCTCCGGCCCCCGCCGCCACGACGCCCAGGGCTGCACCCGCCGAGCAGGCAGAGCCGGCCGAGGACACGGCATACGACGAGCGCCGCGCGGTGGCCGGAGCCTGACGGCCTGCGCAGGTCGGGCCAGCGGTCAGGAGTGGCCGGGTTCGAGCCGCTCGCGAGAAGCAGCCTCTGCCTGCTCCTCCACGGCATCCGCCTCATCGCGCGCCTGTGCTTCCTCCTGGGGGTCCAGCAGGTCTTCGGCCGTCGTGGGTTCGGTGGGGTCGGGCTCCGGCTCCTCCGCCTCATCCGCTGAGTCGAGCAGGTGGTGCCCCACCGCGTTGAGCACGGCCACGGTCGGCACAGCGATGAGACCACCGATGATCCCCGCCAGGATGAGGCCGGCCGCGATGGCGAAGATGACCGCCAGCGGGTGGATCTTCATCGCGCGTCCGATGAGGAGGGGCTGGAGGATGTGGCTCTCGAGCTGCTGCACGGCGACGACGACCCCGAGCATGATCAGGGCCTGCACCGGTCCGAGGGCGACGAGCGCCAGGAGGATCGCCACACTGCCGGAGATCGCAGCACCGACGACGGGGATGAACGCGCCGAAGAAGACGAGCAGGGCGATGCCCGACGCGAACGGCACACCGAGGATGGCGGCACCGGCGCCGATGCCGATGGCGTCGACCGCTGCCACGAGGAGGGTCGCTCGGGTGAAGGCCGACAACTGTCCCCAGGCGATCAGGCCGGAGGAGTGCGCGCGCTCACGGGCGGCGCGGGGGAAGAGACGGACCACCCACCCCCAGATCACCGGGCCGTCCTTGAGGAAGAAGAAGAGGCTGAACAGGGCCAGGAAGAAGCCCGTCACCACGTGGGTGGCAGTGAGCCCGGCGGCGGTGGCCGTGTCGGTGAGGTTGCTCGAGCTCAGGCCCGCGCGTGCCCGGTCCAGGTAGTCCTGGATCTGGGTGTCGGTGACCCCGAAACTCGTGCGCAGCCAGGAGCGGACCTGGTCCAGGCCCTGGGTGGCCTTGGTAGTGATGTCGTCCAGTTGGCTGACGAGCTGGCTGCCGACGAAGGAGAGCAGCCCGCTGATGACGCCCAGCGTGCCGATGACCGTGATGAAGGCGGCCAAGCCGGGCGGCATCACCCGACCGAGACCGTGGTAGACCGGCTGGAGGAGTGCCGTGAGCAACAGGGCCACGATGATCGGGATGACGAGCTCGGAGATGAAGGTGGAGCCCCACAGCACCACGAAGGCACCGAGGCCGATCACCAGCCCGCGCCACGCCCACTCGCTGGCCGTGCGCACCCCGATCGGCACGGACCACGCCTCTTCCGCCGAGGTCGTCACGAGTCCCGGAGCTCCCAGGATCACCCGGGGTGGAGCGGCCGGGTCCGATGTGCGGCGGGGGCTCCCACGCCAACTGAGTCGCATGGCGCGATGGTATGTCGTGCAGGGCGGCCCGTGCGCCCGCAGCATCTCGCGGCCGGTTTCGGGAGCAGCCCGACCCGGTGTTATCGTTGCAACGCTTTTGGGGCTGTAGCGCAGTTGGTAGCGCGTCTCGTTCGCAATGAGAAGGTCCGGGGTTCGATTCCCCGCAGCTCCACCCAAGCGATGTGAGCGCGACGTCGCAGCACAGGGC
>JBDTDY010000396.1:0-8243 GCA_039922835.1 Ornithinibacter sp. | reverse complement strand
GCTGTCCACTGCTCGATGCGGAAGATGACGAACTCAGCGGGGCGGATGGGTGCGATCCCGACGACGCAGACGAGGCGGCCGTCGTCCACGTCGGTCTGGGTCATGGTGGTGCTGTCGCACCGAACGAAGAACGCCTCCTCGGGGGTGGTTCCCATGAGCGCACCGGTGCGCCAGGTCGAGGTGAGGAAGTCTTCGATCGTGCGGCGGATCCTCACCCACAGCGAGTGGTCGTTCGGCTCGAAGACTGCCCAGTGCGTCGACTTCTCGATCGAGTGCTCGAGATGGATGAGCAGGCGCCGGACGTTGACGTACGTCCACTCGGGGTCCGTGCAGATCGTCCGGGCACCCCAGACCAGATTGCCTCGCCCCTCGAAGAAGCGCAGCGTGTTGATGCCCTCGGGGTTGAGGACTTCCTGCTCGCCAATGCCGACGTGCGTGACGAGCCCGAGGATGCCGTGCACCACCTGGTTGGCGGGTGGCTTGTGCACGCCGCGCTCGATGTCCGAGCGGGAGAAGATCCCGGCCACGGCACCCGAGGGCGGGACGTCGAGGAGTGTGCCGGGTACCCCCGGATCTTGCTCCAGTGTGGGATCGCTGATGCGCAGCCAGGGGTAGTACATGGCAGCGAACGTGCTGTCGAACCTCGACCGGAACGCGCGAACCTCGGAGACGGACCCGTTCTCGGGTGGGTCGATGAGCGCGAACCGGTGGCGGTCCTGTTCGCAGTGTGCGATCAGGGCGTCCACCGCCTCCGCGGCATCCTCCTGGTCCTGGAAGTACGTGCTGTCGGGCATGGCGACGATGGCGATGTCGTCGAAATCGCTCAGGGCGGCGAGTCCGGTCGCCGGAGCCGAGGTGTCGGAGTCGGCTGCGTGGCCCTGAAGGGCGCTCGGCGTCAGCTCGTCCCCGTCCGACCCCCCGACCAACTGGACGCCGCGCTCACCTGGGGACACCAAGGCGGTGAGCAGAGCGGCCACTGTCGGCGGAGGGCCACCGTCTGGTTCTGCGTCGTCGAACGACACGAGGCAGTTCTCGGCCACCGGTTCGGTGCCGTGCAGCAGCGCCCCGATGGAGCGCGGGTGCTCGTCCCCGAGCTCCAGACCCCTGTAGACGTCGATTCGGTCACCGAAGTGCACCTCGACGTCGAGGGTCACGTGGAAGGCGGCCTGGTCTGGGCCCGGGGCCGTGAGCCCACCGGCGCCGTCGCGGAGGTAGAGCTTCCCCACCATCTGGGTCACCACCCGGAGGTCCGCCGGCGCTTGGGTGTCGGGGAGGACGGGTGCCTGCCCGCCGACCAGAGCGGCTGTCTCGACTGCGGCACCCGGCGCCAGTCCCTGCAGGTGCGTACCCACCAAGATGTTGTCGCTGCGACGGAAGCGTGTCACCACCCGGAGGCGCGACCCCGCTGCTCCGGGCCAACGGGCACGCCACCTCACGACTCGGCCATCGGCGCCCACCGGGAGGTCGACTCTCGCGAGGTCGTCGTCTCGACCGGGATCCGAAAACGCTGGCGTCGGCACGAAAACACGCTGGACGTAGAGGCGTCGTCCGCCGTTCTCGAAGAACGCGCGGGCGGCCAGGGCGAGTCGACAGGGCGCTGCCCGGTTGGCGAGGCCGCCGTAGACGCGCTCGTACTCCGTGATGCTCGTGACGAGCACCGGACCGACCACCCTCTTCGGATCGAACGCCGGATGCGGCACCGGCCCGTACTCGGTCGTGCCGACCATCCCCAACGTGCTCGTCGGCACGCCGTCGATCGGGTGAGATCGGAAAGAAGTCTCCTCGACGTAGACACCCGGGAACAGGTGCTCAGGCATCCTCGACCTCCTTGCCCATCACGTGGTGAGGAGGGTGTCGACGTCGGGGAGGTGCGCGAACCTCGTGAACGTCCCCTCGTCCGCGATCTCCCCGGCTGCCTGCAGGAATCCGGCCCATGCGGTGCGCGCGAGGGTGCCTCCCACGCTGATCCGCCGAACGCCCAACTGCGCCGCCTCGGTGACCGTGGTGAACGGAGCATTGATCAGCAGGTTGACTGGTTTCGGTGCCACCGCGGCCACGATCGCGCGGACGTGTTCGAGCGTGTCGACCCCCGGGGCGTAGAGACAGTCTGCGCCGGCTTCCGCGAAGGCCTGGAGCCGGTGAATGGTCTCATCGATGTCGGGACGCCCGGACACGAAGCCTTCGGAGCGACCCGTGAGGATGACCCCGGTCCCGCTCTCGTCGATCGCTCGTCGTGCGGCAGCAACACGTCGCACGGCCAGGTCGAGATCGAAGAGTGGGCGGGCAGGGTCTCCGGACGAGTCCTCGATCGAGAGCCCGGCGATCCCCGTGCCCACGGCCAAGGTCACGTTCGCCGCCACACCAGCAGGGTCCACCGCGTAGCCACCCTCGAAGTCAGCGTTCACCGGGATCGTCACAGCTCCCGCGATGAGACGAAGGTGGTCCAGGACCTGGTCGCGGGTGACGTGTGCATCCGCAAGCCCGAGCGTCCAGGCGAGACCTGCACTCGTCGTGGCCAACGCCTTGAACCCCAGTTGCTCCAGCGCGCGCGCGCTCCCCGGGTCCCACGGGTTGGGCATGACGAAGCATCCCGCTGAGTGCAGTCGCCTGAACTCGGCGATCCGTTGCTCGTCGATGCCCATGCCACACCTCGCCATCGCACTGGTCGTCCGCACCCTAGGGCGTGCCTGCTGACGCGTCCAGTCAGATGGGGATGGCGCAGAGGACGACACCGGCTCGGTAGGTCAGGACGAGCGTGTCGTCGTGGGTCGCCGAAGCCTGTCACTGTTCGAATGAGGTCGGTCGGGATGGCTACGACCGGCAGTAGAGTGCATCGATGACGGCCGCGATCCGCGTGGATCTCCTGGGTGGGGTCGATGTGACTGGCGCGGATCCTGCTCAGGTGCGCAGTTCCACTCGTGCGGTGTCGTTGTTGGCGTACTTGGTGAGCCATCCGGACAGTCCGCAGCCTCGCGTGCATCTTGCGGGCGTGCTGTGGCCCGATTCTGAGAGCGCGCAGGCCCGGACCAACCTGCGCCGGGAGTTGCACCACCTGCGTGCCCTGCTGCACGACAATGAGTGTTTGCGGGTGGATGCCCAGTCGCTGTGCTGGCGTCCGGGTCCGGACTGCACGGTTGACGTGCACGACTTTCTCGCCGCGTGCGGGAACACGATCTCCGCGTTGGAATCGGGGGAACGTGATGCGCTTGAGGTGAACAGCTTCAACGCGCTCGCTCTGTACCGGGGGCAGTTTCTACCGGGCTGTTACGACGAATGGGCGCTGGCCGTCCGGGATGACCTGAATCGAACCTGCGTGGACGTGTGCGACCGGGTGGCGAGGTACTGGTTGGCGCACGATGACGCGGCGGCGGCGATCATGTTTGCCCGACGACGGATCCTGCTCGAACCGCTGGAGGAGCCTGGTTATCGCCTGCTGATGCAGGTCCTTCGCGCGGTGGGTGATCGGGCGGGCGCCATGCGGACCTATCACCAGTGCGCCACGCTCCTGGAGCGCGAACTCGGGGTCGGACCCTCGTCGCAGACGCGGGCTGAGCTCGACGCTGCACTCTCCGGGGCCGGTCATGGACCGGGCGCCAGCGGCGGCGGTTCAACCGACACGACGAGGTTGCCGCTGTCGGTGGAACTCGTCGGCCGAGCGCGCGAGCGGAAACACCTCCTTGCCGCGTGGGGTGAAGCACAGTCGGGCGCGCGATTCCTCGTCGTGGTGGGTGAGGCGGGCGTTGGGAAGACCCGCTTGGTCGAGGACCTGGTGGGAGCCGTGCGCCGGCAGGACGTTCTCGTCGCGACGACACGGTGCTTTGCGGCCACCGGCTCTGTTCCGCTGGCACCGGTTGCTGACTGGTTGCGCAGTCCGCACCTTCGGATGGCGACCAAGCAACTCGACCCGGTCTGGCGGGCGGAGGTCGGCAGGTTGGTGCCTGAGGGTGGCAGCGCCGCCGAACCTGTCGCGGGCAGCCGCGCCAAGGTGGATGCCTGGCAACGGCTGCGGTTCTTCGAAGGTCTGGCGCGGGTGTTCCGTGCTGTGGATCGACCGGTTCTGCTCACGGTGGACGATCTGCAGTGGTGCGACAAGGCGACGATGTCGTGGCTGTCCTTCCTGATGTCCTTCATGGGGTCCGCGCCGCTTCTCGTGATCGCAACAGCGCGCGATGACGAACTGGGTGACAGCGACCTCACCAGCAGGCTGGACACCATGCGAACCGCCGGGCAGGCCGACGTCGTGGCACTACAAAATCTGGCACCTGAAGACGCCAGCACGCTCGCGGCGGGAGTGCTCGGGCACACGGTCAGTGAACAAGAGCTCGACCTGTTGATGTCGACGACCGGAGGCAATCCGCTCTACCTCGCCGAAGCACTGCGCAGGGCGGCACCGACACTCGGGCCCGTCGAGCCTGCGGATCTGCGCGGCGTGTTGGACAACCGGCTGGCGCGTCTGCCGGAGCCTGCTCGCCAGGTGGTCGAACTCGCTTCCGCAGTGGGTCGAGACTTCACCCTCGACCTGTTGATCGAGGCCTCCGACCTGGCCGAGGACATGGTGGTCCGTCAAGTCGACGATCTCTGGCGCCGACGAATCCTGGAAGAGCACGGCCGTGGCTACGATTTCGCTCACGATCTGCTCCGTGAGGCTGCCTACCGGATGATCAGTCCGCCAAGGCGCTGGCTCCTGCACCGACGTCTGGCCCAAGCCTTGGAACTGCTCTACGCCGACCGCATCGACTCCGTGGCTGCCCAGCTCGCTGAACAGCACGACCGCAGTGGTCGACCCGAGCGGGCGTTGCCGTTTTACGAACGAGCGGCCAGGCAGGCCACCGAGGTGTTCGCACATGCCGAGAGCGTCCGGTTCTGGCAGCGCTGCCTGGCGTTGCTCCACGAGCTGCCGGCGAGTGCCCAGCGTGACCGACGTGAGCTTGCAGCGCTCCAGGAGCTGCTACCGCCGATGAACGCCTGGCGCGGCTACGCCTCGACGGAGCTGGAGCGGTACGAGCGGCGCACGGCCGCACTCGGTGCACGTCTCGGCTTCGTCGACGTCCAGTGCACGGCCGCGATCGCGCTCTTTGCGACCACGTTCGTGCAGGGCCACACCGTGAAGGCGCACGAGTGGGGGAGCCAGGCGCTCGCCCTCTCCCAGGAGCACCCCGGCCTGACCGCCCAAGCCCATCTGGCAGTGGCTGGATCAGGGCTGGGGTTGGGGCTGCTGCCGCTGGCGGACGAGCACTTCCGGCGTGCCTGCGACCTCGCCGGCGTCTCTGACTGGTTGCCCGTCGGAACCCGCACGGAGGTCCATGCGCGGGCTTGGTGGGCGCACGCGCGGTGGCTTCTCGGCGACCACGCCGGAGCAGCGTCGGCCAGCATCGAGGCAGTGCAGCTGGCCCGGGTCATCGAGCACCCCTACTCGCTGACCGTGGCTCTCTCGTATGCAGCGGTCACCTTCCAGCTCCTCGGCGACACCCCGTTGCTCCTGGAAACTTTGACCGATCTGGCCGAGCTGCACGAGCGTTACGGCTTTGCCTACTACGGGGAGTGGGCAAAGGTGCTCGAAGGTTGGACAGAGGGAGGAAAAGGGGGGCTGCGCACTGCGCGATCCGGGATCGACTCGCTGGAGCGGGAGGGTTCGTTGGCCCGGATGACGTACTGGTTGTCCCTTGTCGCCGACCTGCACCGCCGGGAAGGAAGCACCGAGTCCGCGGTTGCTGTCCTGGATGCCGCCACCTCGTTCGCGACCGAACACGACGACCGGTGGTGGCTACCGGAGGTCCTGCGAGCGCGCGCAGCTCTTGACCCCACCCCACGTGCGATACAGGGGCTCGAACGTGCGGTTGAACTGGCTCGGTCTCAATCGAGCGTCTCCCTTCTGAACCGGTGTCGCGCCGACCTCGACGAGCGCGCGCACCCCTGACGCCCGGACCGTTCGCAAGGCCACCTTCTGGGCCGAACGGTTTCGGAACGGTGCCCGAATAGCGTCATTGACGAACCAGCCGGACCGCGGCCAGTACAAGCGCAGGAGTCTCTCATGACGAACACCATCGCACCCGACAGCACCACCCGGGCAGCCAGCGCACCGTATGGCGATCTCGCCGCGCTCACCCGCGGCCCGGTGGTCCTGCCCGACGATGACAACTACGACGAAGCCCGCGCGGTCTACAACGCGATGATCGACCGACGCCCTGGCGCCGTGCTCCAGTGTCGCGACGTGGCCGATGTCATGGCCGGCGTCCGGTTCGCCCGCGACCACGGCCTCGACCTGGCGGTTCGAGGAGGTGGACACAACGCGGCCGGCCTCGGCGTCTGGGACGACGCACTTGTGCTCGACCTGGCGTCGATGCGAAGCGCCACGGTTGACCCCGCGGCCGGAACGGTGCGCGTCGATGGTGGCTGCACCTGGGGTGACGTCGACCACGCCACCGTCGCGTTCGGGATGGCGACCCCCTCGGGCTTCCTGGCAAGCACCGGCGTCGGCGGCCTGACCCTCGGTGGCGGAATCGGCTACCTCACTCGACGGTTCGGGCTCACCATCGACAACCTGATCTCCGCAGACGTCGTGCTCGCAGACGCTTCCCTGGTCAGGACTGATGCCGAGTCACATCCCGATCTCTTCTGGGCGCTGCGCGGTGGCGGCGGCAACTTTGGGGTCGTCACCTCTTTCACCTTCGCGTGCCATCAGATCGGTGACCACGGCACCATCTTCGGCGGACCGGTCTTCTACGACCTGGCCGACACCCGCGCGGTGATGCAGTGGTACCGCGAGCTGTTGCCGAGCCTCCCCGAGGAGCTCAACGGCTGGATCGCCATGCTCACCGTCCCACCCGTCGCGCCGTTCCCCGAAGAACTGTGGGGACGCAAGGTCTGCGGGATCGTGTGGTGCTACACCGGGCCGCTCGCCAAGGCCACCGAAGTCACCGCACCGGTGCGGGAGTTCGGCTCCCCGCTGATGGTCGGCCTGCACGAGATGCCGTTCAACGCCCTCCAACAGGCCTTCGACGGACTCTACCCAGCTGGACTGCAGTGGTATTGGAGATCCGACTTCTGCACCGAGATCAGCGACGCGGCCATCGCAGTGCACCAGAAATACGGCGAACTCCTACCCACCGGACACTCCACCATGCACATGTACCCCGTCGGCGGCGCCGCTTCCCGCATCGCCGAGAACGCCACGGCCTTCGCACACCGAGACGGCGGCTGGGCCGCCGTCATCGTCGGCGTCGACCCCGACCCCGCCAACGCCGCCCTGATCGCGACGTGGGCAAAGGACTACTGGCAGGAACTGCACCCGACCGCGGCATCCGGCACCTACGTGAACTTCTTGATGAACGAAGGGCAGGACCGCGTCCGCGAGGCATACGGCGCCAACCATCCGAGACTTACGGCGATCAAGAAGCGCTACGACCCGGACAACCTGTTCCACATCAACCAGAACATCCCGCCACAAGGAACGTAGGGGTGTGACCGATGGTCGACGACGACCTCGAGCGGGTCGTGGCGCACACGCGCGAGTGGAGGACATCCGCATCAGTGCGCCCCATCGCACCCCGGGCCAACATCGAGGACCTGCTGGCGGTCTTTGGGGGACCCATGCCGAAACGGGGCGTCGAGTCCGCCGCGGTCATCGACGAACTCGTGACCGGAGCCGAACACGGACTGATGAACATCCAGTCGGGACGGTTCTTCGGCTGGGTCATGGGAGGGACCCTGGCGGCGGCGCTGGGCGCGGACTGGCTGGTGAGCGCCTGGGACCAGAACGCTGGCCTGCGGGAGGCGATGCCTGCTGTCTCGGCATTGGAGGAGGTGGCCGGCTCGTGGGTACTGGACCTGCTCGGATTGCCCGGCACAGCTGACGTCGGTTTCGTGACGGGCGGGACGATGGCCAACTTCACCGGCTTGGCAGCGGGCCGCTTCGCTGTTCTGGACCGAGTGGGTTGGGACGCCCATCGCGACGGGCTGACCGGCGCACCCCCGATACACGTGCTGGTGGGGGTCGAACGACACGACACCGTCGACCTCGCCCTGCGCTACCTGGGTCTGGGAGCGCCGACGGCCGTGGCCGCTGACGCACAAGGTCGCCTCGACCCCGAAGCACTGGCCGCAGCCTTGGCGCTCGTGCCAGCCGGCGAGCCGATGATCGTCTGTCTGCAGGCGGGCAACGTGCACTCAGGGGCCTTCGACCCCTTCCCGCAGGCCATTGCACGTGCCCACGACGCCGGCGCATGGGTCCACGTCGACGGCGC
>JBDTDY010000395.1:0-4301 GCA_039922835.1 Ornithinibacter sp. | reverse complement strand
GGGCTCCGAGGGTGCGACGTGTCATGGCGGCACGATAAGCGAGGCGGCTGGGCACTCTCCCCCCGGGGAGGTCACGATCCGGCACGCTGATGCCGGGCGGCCGACGCTCAGCGCGGCAGCCGCAGGTCCAGGGCCATGGCCTCGAGGGCGAGCAGCGGCGCCCCGTTGGCGTCGATGCGCTCTCGGGCCGTGCCGATGGCGTCCATCGCCCGCAGGAGGCTGTCGGGGTCGAGCACCTCTGCAACCCGCGTGACCACCTGGCGGCTGTCCTCGTTGACGAGCGCGGTGCCGGCCTGCGCCCGCAGCACCAGTGCGTCACGGTAGACGGACAGCAGGTCGATGAGGGACCGGTCGATGACGTCGCGGGTGAAGCGCGTCGCGCGCGACTTCTGCTCCTTCTCCAACGCGTTGACCTGGGAGCGGATGTGCGGTGGCTGGGTGCGAGCCGTCGGCTCGGCGCCGAGCACCTCCAGCAGGCGTGCGCGCTCGGCGGCGTCCCGCTCGGAGGAGCGCGCTGCCGACTCCTCGGCGGCGATCGTCATGATGTCGCCCGCCGCGCCGATCGCGTCACCGACGGTGAGGATCTTGGTGGCGAGGGTGATGACGTCGTGGCGACGGATCCTGGCGTGCTCGTCCCGGGCGAGGCGACGGGCGAGGCCGACGTGGCACTGCGCTGCACGGGCGGCATACAGGGCCATCGCGTGGTCGACCCCGTCGCGCCGGGTCAGCAGGTCGGCGACCGCCTCGACCGACGGGGTGCGCAGGCGCACGTGCCGCGAGCGGGAGCGGATCGTGATGATGACGTCCTCGAGGGAGGGGGCGCACAGCACCCAGACGGTGCGCGGCACCGGCTCCTCCAGCGCCTTCAGCAGGGCGTCGGCCGCGCGCTCGGTGAGTCGGTCGGCATCCTCCACGACGATCACCCGGTAGCGCCCGACCGAGGGTCGGTGGGCTGCCAGGCCCACGAGGTCGCGCGCCTGCTCCACCTTGATCGAGAGACCCTCGGTGGCGACGACGTCGACGTCGGCGTGTGTCGCATCCAAGGCCGTGCGGCACTCCCGGCACTCCCCGCACCCCCCGTCGGGGCACAGCAGCGCGGCAGCGAAGGCGCGTGCGGCGACCGACCTGCCGGAGCCGGGCGGACCGGTGAGCAGCCAGGCGTGGGTCATCGCAGCCGGGTCGCGCACGGCATCCGCGAGGGTTGCGACGGCCGGTTCCTGGCCGATGACGTCGCGCCACACACTCACGGCGCCAGCACCCCCATGGCCTCGAGCCGGTGCATGACGAGGTCGTGTGCCTCCTCCGGGCGCGCTGCGCCGTCGACGACGAGGTATCGCCGGGGGCTGCCGGCGGCCACCGCGAGGAAGTGCGCGCGGATCGAGTCGTGGAACGGGTCACCCTCGGACTCCAGGCGGTCGTGCACGTCACCGCGGCGCCTGCGGCCCTCCTGCGCGGAGATGTCGACCACGACCGTGAGGTCGGGGGTGAGGCCGTCGACGGCCCACATCTGCAGGTCATGCACCTCGACGGCCCCGAGGTCGCGCCCCGCGCCCTGGTAGGCGACCGAGGAGTCGGTGTATCGGTCGGTGACGACGACTTCGCCGCGGTCGAGGGCCGGGCGGACGAGCACGTCGACGTGGTGGGCCTTGTCCGCGGCGAAGAGCAGGGCCTCGGCCCGGGGCGAGACGTGGTCGCCGTGCAGCACGAGGTCGCGGATGGACTGCCCGAGGTCGGTGCCGCCGGGCTGGCGGGTGACGCTCACGGTGCGGCCGAGGAGGCGCAGGGCGTCGGCGAGCAGGCGTACCTGCGTCGACTTGCCCGCCCCGTCGCCTCCCTCGAAGGCGATGAACAGCCCGTGGTGTCCCGTCACGCCCGCGAGCCTAGGCCAGCCACGCGACAGCAGTTTCGCTCAGTCGCCCCGGTGCCGGTCCGCGTTGGCGTGGATCGCGTCGCGGACGTATGCCGCGAGGCCGGGTGCGAGGTCTTCGTAGCTCTGCGTGAACCGAGGGTCCGCGACGTACATGTCGGCCAGGGTGCGGTGGAACTGGTGGTCGAGGTCGTAGAACCAGCGCTCGATCTGCACGCGGTGCGCCTCCGCGGCATCCATCGCCCGTTCTGAGGTCGCGGGACGCCCGGCGGTCAGCGCCGAGACCAGCGCCGCGTTCACGGCATCCTGCTCGTCCTTGATCGCCGACCAGTCCTGCGTGGTGTAGGCCTTCGTGCGCCCGGCCGACTGACGCCAGGCGTCGCTGTCGCCCCAGCGCTCCTGCGCCTCAGCGGGGTAGTCCTCGCCGAAACCGTCCCCGAACATCTCCTTGAGCTCCTCGGTCGTGGCAGGTCGCTGCTCGTTCATCTCTCGCTCCAGTGCTCGGTCGATGGCGCCGACGAGGTCCGTGAGCTCGTCGACCCTGGTGAGGACCGCAGCGCGCTGTCGGCGCAGGTGCTCCACCGGCGTGCCGTCACCCTCGACCAGAGCCTGGACCTCGCCCAGGGACAGGCCGAGTCGGCGATACGTCACGACGGTGGCGAGCCGGGCGAGGTCGTCGTCGTCGTAGAGCCGGTACCCGGCGTGGGTCCTGGCGCTCGCGGCCACGAGCCCGATGGCGTCGTAGTGGTGCAGCGTGCGCACCGTGACGCCGAAGGACTCGGCGACCTGCCCGACGGTGAGCTCCACCCGTGCAGTGTGCTGGCTCGCCGTGGTCATGTCACCACCGTGACGCCTCACGTCGCGTCAGGGTCAAGCCGGTGGCGCCCCGCAGCGGCTCCACGGCACCTCGGATCAGCTGGCCGGGGGCTCGAACCAGTTCGCCAGGCCCCCGGCGAGGCCGAGGTCGCCGCGGGCCTTGACCTTGCCCATCATGAACATCATCGCGGGATTGCCGGTGCCCGTGATGATCTTGAGGAACTCCACCGGCCCCATCATCAGCGAGAGGTCCGGGTCCCCGGTCGGGTCCTTCTCCACGGTGCAGACGCCGTCGGCGACGGCCACGGCATACAGGTCGCTGCTGTCTGCGGGGCCACCGGTGATGCGGAAGTCGATCCGGGCGCTGCGATCCCCCGCCTTGTCCGGGCGGAACTGCTGCGGGAACTTCCCGAAGATCGCGTCCAGCAGGGCGACACGGTGCTCGCCGCCGAGGTCCTCGCGGATCTCGCGGTCGGAGGTCGCCTTCACGAGCGCGACGAAGTCAGCCGGGTCGAGTGCGGCCAGGGTCTGGGGGTCGAGAGCCATGAGGGAAACTTACCGGCCGCACCCCTGCTGAGGATGCAGGGGTGCCCGGGCACACGCCGACCTCATCAGGCCTTCTTGGTCGGAGCCTTCCTGGCCGGGGCCTTCTTCGCGGTGGTCTTCTTCGCCGCCGTCTTGCGCGGTGCCGCCTTCTTGGCCGTCTTCTTCACGGCAGCGCGCTTCTTCACCGGCCCCCGGGCGCGCTTGTCGGCCAGCAGCTCGTACCCTCGCTCGGGAGAGATCTGCTCCGGGTCGTCGTCCTTGCGCAGGGTGGCGTTGGTCTCGCCGTCGGTGACGTAGGGGCCGAACCTGCCGTCCTTGACGACGACCGGCCTGCCCGAGACGGGGTCGCTGCCGAGCTCGGCCAGCGGCGGCTTGGCCGCCGCACGGCCCCGCTGCTTGGGCTGGGCATAGATGGCGAGAGCCTGTTCGAGCGTGATGTCGAAGAGCTGCTGCTCGGTCTCGATCGAGCGCGAGTCGGTGCCCTTCTTCAGGTAGGGGCCGTAGCGCCCGTTCTGCGCAGTGATCTCCTCCCCCGAATCGGGGTCTGCGCCGACGACCCGCGGCAGCGAGAGCAGGAGCAGGGCGGTGTCGAGGTCGAGGGAGGCGAGGTCCATGTCCTTGAACAGGGATGCCGTGCGCGGCTTGGGCTTGGTGGCCTTGCCGCGGCCCTTGGCGGGCACCTCCTCGTCCTCGGGGATCACCTCGGTGACATAGGGGCCATAGCGACCCGACCTGGCGACGATGTCGTGCCCGTTGCCCGGGTCCTGCCCGAGCACCCTGCCGTCGTCCGCCGCCGCGTCCAGGAGCTCGCGCGCCATGGCCGGGGTGAGCTCGTCCGGCGCCACGTCGTCGTTGATGGTGGCCCGCCTCGGAGCCGCAGGCGCCCCGTCGTCACCGAGGGCCGCGACATCGGTGACCTCGCCGGTCTTCGGGTCCACCCCTGCGGGCACGACCTCCTCGACGTAGGGACCGTAGCGACCGACGCGCACGACGATGCCCTCGCCGATGTCGATCGTGGAGATCGCCCGGGCGTCGATGTCGCCCAGGTCGGCGACGAGGTCGCGCAGGCCCT
>JBDTDY010000394.1:0-4572 GCA_039922835.1 Ornithinibacter sp. | reverse complement strand
CGAGGGCTCGGCCGGTGAGCAGGAGCAGGACGAAGAGCGCGGCCAGCAGGAGCGCCCCCGGGGCACCGTCGGGCCAGTCCATCGTGCCGCCGGGCACCCGGGCGAACCACCGCGCGACCCGCGCGATCACCTCGGTGGGCACCACTCCGGCCCAAGCGACCACCGTTGCTGCGCGGCTGGAGAGCACCGACACCAGTGCCGCCACCACCCCTGCGATCGTCGCCGGTGGCACCAACGGCGCCGCGAGGAGGTTGGCGAGGACACCCACGAGGCTGACTGAGCCCTGCAACAGCACCACGACGGGGGCCGTCATGACCTGCGCCGCGACGGGGATCGCGAGGGCCGGACCGAAGGCCCGCAACCGGGTGGGGAGCCGGGCACCGATCGCGTCGCCCCAGGGCCTGGTGAACAGCAGCAGTCCGAGGGTGGCGAGGGTCGAGAGCGCGAACCCGTAGGAGCGGGCGAGCCAGGGATCGATGACGAGCACGACGACCACGGCCCCGCCGAGCACCGGGAGCCCGGCCGAGAGCCTCGACCTGCTCATCCCCAGCAGCCCGATCGCGCCCATCGCGGCGGCCCGCACGACGCTCGGCTCGGGTCGAGCCAACACCACGAACCCGGCGAGGGCGAGCCCGGCCAGGACCGGCCTCAGCCACCGCGGCACGCCGAGCCCGATGCACAGTGCGAGCACCAGGCCGGTGACGACCGCCACGTTGCTCCCACTGACTGCGGTCAGGTGCGTCATGCCGGTGGCACGCATGGCGGCGGTGAGGTCCTCCGGCGTGCGTGTCGTGTCGCCGATGACCAGGCCGGGCAGCAGACCGCGGGCGTCAGCGGGTGCTCCGTCCACCGCGGTGCGCAGCCCCGACCGAAGCCGTTCCGCCCCGCGCGCGATCGCCCCCGACGGGGCCACGATCGTGGGCACGCCACGAACGGAGAGGGCAGCGACCCGGTCGTCCTCCGCAGGCAAGGCTCCGAGTCGCCCCGACACTGCCACCACCTGGCGCCACCGCAGGGAGGCCAGCTCGGGCCCGCCGGTCAACAACAGGGGGGCCGACACCTCGTGACGACGTCCCCGCACCTCGAGGACCCGCGCCGTGCCCTCGAGGAGGAGCCTGGGCTCGTCACCGGTGGACGCGACCTCGATCGGGTCACCGGTCACGACGACCTCGGCCGTGACCGCAGCCCGGTCATGAGCCCACTCCAGCACCCCACCACGAGCCCGCAGGCTGGACTGGGCTCCCGCCGCGACCTGCAGGAGCACCACCAGCGCCAGGGCCAGTGCCGCGACCCAGACCATTCCCGATGCGGCAGCACTGCGACCTCGGCGGACCGCCCATCCCCACAGGGCGAGCAGGGCCAGCGACGACAGGGCTGCGATCGCGAGGTGGCCAGAGGTCGAGAGACCGAGGGCGCCAGCAGCGATCGCCCACGCCACCAGGGCCGGCGCGAGGAGTCTCAGGTCGGAGCGCGCCCGGACCGGGGCGTCGACGGGTCGTGCAGACACCGCCATGCCCTCCGACTGGCCACCGTCGCCCGCGGCGGCGGAGCGAACGCGTGTGGCGCCGGTCCGACTCACACCGACACCAGGGGACGGAGCCGCGCCAGGAGCTTCTCGCCGATGCCGCTCACCTCGGACAGCTCGTCGACCGTGGTGAATCGACCATGCTCGACGCGCCAGTCGAGGATGCGCTGGGCGAGCACCGGGCCGACACCGGGCAGCGTGTCGAGCCCGGCGAGGTCGGCGGTGTTGAGCGAGACGACGCCGCCAGTCGCTGCCGACGCGCCACCCCCGCCAACTCCCGCACCACCGCCGCCGGCTGGAGCGGCGGGCTCCGGCACCTCCTCCCCCGGCGCAGGCACCCGCACCTGTTCCCCGTCGAGGAGGAGCCGGGCGAGGTTGATGCCGCTCAACTCCGCCCGAGCCGTCGCGCCCCCGGCTGCCGCGACCGCATCGGAGACCCGGGACCCGGCGGGTAGTCGCAGCACTCCCGGCGAGCGCACCTGGCCGACGACGTGGACCACGATCAAGGTGCCCGCACTGGTCGGAGGCTGCGTCGCGGGCGCCATGCCTGGCGCGGCTGGTACGGCAGCCGTACCGCCAACACCCGCCGACGCGCCAGAACCGCCGCCCGATGAGGGAGGCGAGCTCCGTTGCGCTGCAGTCGCTGTGGAGACCGGCCCAGCACGAGACCCACCCCCGGGAGCGATGACGGTGCCCACATCGGCCGAGCGTGCCCAGGCAACCCGCACCCCGAGGATGGCCGCCACGACCATGCAGATGATGACGACCCCGAGCACCGCTGCTCCCCGCGGCTCCCACCGGGCAGACGCCAGCGCATGCGGCACCCTCACCCAGCGGCGCGGAACCGCGGCCGCACCGTGCCTGCCCCCGACCCCAGCCGCGGCCTGCACTCCAGCCCGGGTGTCGGACTCACCTTCCTCCTGCTCGTGACGGATCGTCGGCAGGCCGCTCCGAGCGCGAGCACCACGTCGATCCGGCGGGCTGCCGAACAGGTCGGCCTCCGTCGGGACGAACGGTCTGTCTCGTCCCCGAAGTCGGGCCAGGGCCCTCGGTGAGGGCAACTCGGGAGCGTGACGTCGCGGCATACGGCGACGTTAGGCAGCAGCGGCGCCCCTCGGATCGCCCACCGGAAGTCTGTGGACAGCCGCGGCCCTCGGCCCCTCCTGTGGACGGCATACGGACCCGTCGCGAGACCTCAGCGAATGCGCCGACCCCACCACGCGAGGATGTTGCGGCGGTGCCGTGAGAGCACGAGCAACGACAACAGGACGAGCCACACCCCCACGACACGCTCCAGGGGCAGCACCCCCACCGCGCCGAGCACCCCCACCACGAGCAGACCCGTGGTCGTCACCACCGACGCCTCACCGATGAACGGCAGCGCGACCGTGGCGAGGGCGAAGAACAGCACCGCACCCACCGCAACCCAGGGCGCGATCGCGAGCATCGCCCCGAGCGCGGCCGCCACCCCCTTGCCGCCCTTGCCGCCGAGGAACGGGCTGAAGACGTGGCCGAGCACGACGGCGAGCCCCGCGACCAGAGCGGGCACCATGCCCATGGTGCGCAGCACCACCAGCGTCGGGAGGTAGGCCTTGAGCACGTCGAGCGCGAGCACCAGCGCGCCCCACTTGCGACCCAGGACCCGGCCCGCGTTCGCCGCGCCCGGGTTGCCCGAACCGGCGGTGCGCAGGTCGATGCCCAGCATCCGCGCGACGAGGGTGGCCGGGTTGACCCCACCCACGAGGAAGCAGACCGCCGCGACGAGCGCGACCTGCAGCATGAGCCAGCCCACGGGTCAGTGCGCCAGCCGCGGCACGACCGCGACGGCGAGCGTGCCAGGGCCGACGTGCGCCCCGACGACGGCCCCCAGCTCGACGACTCGGACCGCCGCAGACTCTCCCAGCCGCCCCCGGAGCCGGTCGGCCAGTCGCTCGGCGCGATCGACGGAGTCCAGGTGGTGCACAGCGAGATCGACCATCTCGCCCGGGTGGGACCCCTGGAGCCGCTGCACCGCCTCCGCCGCGAGCTCCTCGAGCCGGGCGATCGCGCGCGAGGACGTGCGCACCTTCTCCAACGGCACGATGCTGCCCTCGCGCAGGCCGAGGATCGGCTTGATCGACAGCGCAGACCCGAGCAGCGCCCCCGCCTTGCCGATCCGCCCACCACGGCGCAGGTATTCCAGCGTGTCGACGTAGAAGACCACCGTCGCGGCACCGCAGGTATCGCGCACCATCTCGGCCACCTCTGAAGCACCCGCGCCGGTGGCGGCGTGGCGGGCGCCTGCCAGCACGGCATACCCCATCGCCATGCCCAGGGCTCGCGAGTCCAGCACGGTCACCGGAACCGGCGACTCCTCGGCCGCGATCCGCGCACCGCCGATGGTGCTCGACATCTCGGCGGAGATGTGGACGGAGACGATGCTGTCGGCACCGGCATCGGCGGCCCGACGGTACGCGTCGAGGAACGCCTGCGGCGCCGGGCGCGAGGTCGACACCGGGGTGAAGTCGCGCAGCGCCTCGGCCACCTGCCCCGGCTCGATGTCGACGCCCTCGCAGTGCTCACGGCCCCCGACGACGACGTGCAACGGCACGACCTGCACGCCGAGCCCCTCGAGGAGGTCGGCAGGCAGGTATGCCGTGGAGTCGGTGACGAGGGCGGTGCTCACCCGAGCAGGCTAGTGCCCCGCCGCTGCCTCCTGGCGAGCCGCGAGCTTGGCCGCCCGCTGCTCGCGCTTCTCCACGAAGCGGGTCGCCTCGGCGTCGAGCGCCGCGACGGCGGCCGCGAGCTCCTCACGGGCCGTCTCACCGTCGGCGTCGAGACCCTCCATCTCCCACACACCCCACTGGCGCAGCAGCGGCGTGACGATGTCGTCATGGTGGATGCGCAGGTCGTAGATGCCGGCCATCGCCATCTGCACGGCCTTGCGGTTGAAGCCGGGGATGATCGACCCCGGCATCTGGAAGTCCTTCACCTCATCGGTGATCGCGCGCATCGTCTGGCTGGGGGTCAGCTCCAGCGCCGCCTGGATGATGTTGCGGTAGAAGATC
>JBDTDY010000393.1:0-3173 GCA_039922835.1 Ornithinibacter sp. | reverse complement strand
CGCCCCCGGATGCCGGACCGCAGCGGCTCCCGCCGCGAGCGCCGTCTCCAACGACTCCTCGCGGCCAGCACCACGCGCCAGCGCCGCCACCAACGCCCCGCAGAACGCGTCGCCGGCACCCGTGGTGTCGACGACGTCACTGGCGGGGACCAGGTGCGCCGGCACCGTGACGCCGTCCCACGACGCCCCGTTCGCCCCGAACGTCACCAGCAGCGACGCCGGTTCCGCCCCGGCCTCGGCGAGCGCGGCCATCTCGTGCTCGTTGGCGACCACCGGGTCGGCCAGGGCGACCACGTCGGCCGGCAGCCCGGCATACGGGGCCGTGTTGATGACGACCCGGGCCCCCCTCGCGCTGGCTCGGCGGGCGGCCGCACACACCACCGCGAGCGGCACCTCGAGCTGGAGGAGGAGCACGTCGCCCGGGCCGAGCGTGTCGACGGCCGCCACCTCACGCTCGTCGAGGAGGTCGTTGGCCCCGGGCACGACGACGATGGAGTTCTCGCCGTCGTCGGCGACGGTGACGATGGCGTGCCCGCTCGTGGTGCCCGGGCAGCTGCGCACCCCCAAGACGTCCACTCCCCGCGCCGTCAACCGCTCCCGGTATGCCGTGCCGCCCGCGTCGTCGCCCACGCACCCGACCATCGCGACGGCTGCACCGGCCGCAGCGGCGGCCACCGCCTGGTTCGCGCCCTTGCCACCCGCCTGGCGCTCCAGACCCTCGCCGATCAGCGTCTCACCGGGACGAGGGTGACGCTCCACGCGGGTGACGAGGTCGATGTTCAGGGATCCGAGCACCATCACCCGGCCGCTCATCGCGGGTCACCGCCCACGGTGCGCACCCACAGCTCCGCGATCCGCGGCCCGTCGATCTCCAGGGCCACGTCGACCATCGCCGGCGCCAGCCCGTGCGGGTCGTGCGCGAGGTGGCCGTCCCAGTCGCGGCGGTCGACGACGGTGCGTCCACGGGTCCAGGTGCCGGTGAGCTCGACGCGCACCGGGAGCCGCTCGGTGCGCACGGCATCCGGGTCGATGAGGATGGCGACCGCCCCGGCGTCACCGATCGTCGCACCCGCGTTGGCGAAGCGGCGGTGGTGGAAGGAGATGAGTCCCGCCGCCAGTCTCGCTGCGGGAGTGTCGACCTCGCGCAGAGCGTCGACCTGGACGTCGGTGACCATCGGGTCGGAGAAGACGTCGAGGCCATACATCGTGACCGCCACGTCGTGCTCCGCGCAGGCGTCCAACACCATCGCCGCTGCCTCGGGGTCGTGGAAGACGTTGAACTCCGCGGCCGCCGTGGCGTTGCTGATGTCGACACCGCCCCCCATGAAGACGATGCGCCCGATCTTCGCGAAAGCCGCCGGGTGCACCCGTGCCAGCAGGGCGATGTTCGTCATCGGCGCGAGCGGCACCACGGTGAGCGGCTCACCCGCTGCGTCCGCGCTGAGGATGGTGTCCCGCAGCAGGTCGAGCGCAGGTCGGGGGTCCGGGCGCATGGCCGGTTCCGGCATCCCGAGGTCGGCCATACCGTCCGAGCCGTGCACGTGACGAGCGTCTACTGGCTCCTCCAGCAGGGGGCGCGAGGCGCCGACGCCGACGGGGACGTCGGTGCGCCCCGCGGTCTCGAGCACGACGAGGGTGTTGCGCACGACGTCGGCCAGGGGCGCGTTGCCGCCGACACAGGTCACCGCCCGCAGGTCCAGGTCGGGGTGGAGCGCGGCGAGGAGGAGCGCGCAGGCGTCGTCCACCCCGGTGTCGACGTCGAGCAGGACCGGAATCGTGGGCATGGGGAGCATCATGGCGGATCCACCCCGCGTCGTGTCCTCAGGTGACGGCCCAGCAGCCACCTCGGCACCCCACTCGGTCAGTCACGTACCGTGCTGGGGTGACGTACGCCCCCTCTCGCCGACGCTCGTGGGGTCGCGTCGTGCTCACGCCGGTCTCTCTCGTGGTGCTCACCGCGGCAGGGTGCTCAGGTGCGAGCGCACCGGTGGCCATCCCGTCGCCGTCAGCGACCCCTCCCTCGCCATCGCCCTCGCCCACGGTCGCCACCCCCGCCCCGAGCCCGACCGCGAGTGCATCCGCCTCGGCGGAACCGGCGGCCGCCTGTGTCCAGCAGAGCGTGGCCGGGATGACCGAGGAGCAACGGCTCGGGCAGCTGCTCATGGTCGGGTTCGACACCGCAGCCCCGCTCGACGCCCTCGATCGCGAGATCAGCAGCGACCACGTCGGAAACGTCATCTACCTCGGCGGTTGGGAAGGTGCCGACACGGTGACCCGCACGTCCTCCCACCTCCAGGAGCTCACCTCCGAGACTGCCACCGGCGACGTCGGCCTGCTCATCGCCGCCGACCAGGAGGGCGGTGAGGTGCACCAGCTGCGCGGGGAGGGGTTCACCCGTCCGCCGTCGGCCACGAAGCAGGCCCAGCTCGCGCCCGCTGAGCTCACCGCCCGGGCCACGACCTGGGCGAAGCAGCTCAAGGCTGCCGGGGTGAACGTCAACCTCGCCCCGGTCACCGACACGGTGCCCCAGAACATCGGCACCGCCAACGAGCCGATCGGCAAGTACGGCCGTCAGTACGGCTCGGACCCCAAGACCGTCGAGCGCGCCTCGACTGCTTTCCTCAAGGGCATGCTCGCCGGTGGGGTGGAGGGCACCGTCAAGCACTTCCCGGGGCTGGGGCGCATCCGCAGCAACACCGACTTCAACTCCACCGGCATCACCGATGACGTGACGACGGCCAAGGATCCCTTCCTGGAGCCGTTCGCCGCCGGGGTCGATGCCGGGGCAGGTCTGGTGATGGTGGGCTCTGCGAAGTACAGCAAGCTCGACAAGGGCGTGCCCGCGATGTTCTCGGAGAAGATCGTCACCGACCTCCTGCGTGGGGACCTGGGGTATGCCGGGGTGGTGATCACCGATGACGTCAATGCCGCAGCGGTCGAGGACGTCCCGGCCGCGCAGCGCGCCGTGCGGTTCGAGGATGCCGGTGGCGACAACGTGCTGACCGGCGACGCCTCGGTCGCCCCGGCCATGCTCCGGGCCCTGGCCGACCAGGCCGCCGCGGACCCGGCATTCGCGAAGAAGGTCGACGCGGCCGTGGTCCGGGTGCTGACCCTGAAGGAGCGGATGGGCCTGCTGCCCTGCTCCACCGCGACCTCCCCCTGACCCCCTCCTC
>JBDTDY010000392.1:0-10619 GCA_039922835.1 Ornithinibacter sp. | reverse complement strand
TCTTCGTCCACGCCGCCCGTGGCGTCGACCCGGGCTTCACCGTTGATGCAGGCAACGTCGGCGCCGTCGCCGAGATCTGCCGGCGTCTCGACGGGCTGCCGCTCGCGCTGGAGCTGGCCACGGCTCGGCTCGGCGTGCTCACCCCATCCGCCGTGCTCGACCTCCTGGCGCCCTCGCTACCCGCCCTCGTCGGCGGCTCCGTCGACGCCCCGGCACGGCACCGCTCATTGCGAACCGCCATCGAGGGCAGCTACCGGCTGCTGGCAGCCGAGGAACAACGGTTGTTCCGCTGCTTGGCAACCTTCCGGGGCGGCTTCTCGTTGGATGCCGTCCAGCGAGTCAGCGGGCACCGCGATGCAGTCGACCGGCTCGCGAAACTCGTCGACGCCAGTTTGGTGTGGCGCGACATCCCTCCGTCGGGCGCGCGCCGCTTCCGGATGCTGGAGACGATCCGCGAGTTCGCCGACGACGAGCTCGAGATGAGCGGCGAGCGCGACACGGTGAGCCGGAGCCACGCGCTCTGGTGCGTCGGGCTCGCCGAGACGGCCCGCGCAGCGTCCTACACCCCGGCAGAGGGCGAGGAGCTCGCACGGCTGTCGCTCGAACGGGCCAACTGGACTGCGGCGCTGTCCTGGTGCGCGGATCAGGACCACCCGACAGGGCTGCGGCTCACGACTGCGTTGGCTTGGTTCTTCGTCACGCATGGTCCCGTCCACGAGGGTGACCAGTGGGCGCGGCGATTCCTCGGCGCAGGTGCGGCATCGCTGGTCGAGGAATCGGTCCGTGCCGACGCACTCGCTGAGGCAGGACTCCTGGCGTGCCTGTCCGGTCACCCGACGCGGGCGGGCGCCCTCCTCGAGGAGTCGACCGACCTGTGGCGGGCGCTCGCCAGCGACCGCCCCCTCGCAACAGCTCGTGGATACGCCTCGACCGTCGCGTTTGCGGTCGGTGACTGGCCACGAGCGCTCGCTGCCGCCGAGGAGGCGCTTCACCTGGCGAGGTCGTGCGGGGACCAGGTCGCGACAGCGATCTTCCTGTACTCCTTCGGTCAGGCCAACGCTGTCACCGGGAGGCCGGACCGGGCCCTGGCCGCCTTCGAGGAGAGCCTGGAGCTGCTGGATGCCGTCGGGTTCGATCGACCGAAGTGCTGGCCGCTGGGCGGGCTCGGCGATCTGCGCATGGCGGATGGCGACCCGAAGACCGCGGTCGTCCTCTATGTCCGTTCCCTGAGCGTGGCTCACCGTTACGGCTCGATGATGACGATGGCGAGCGACCTACCGAAACTGGCCAGGGCACTCGTTGCTCACACCGAGCCCCACCGGGCCGCGTTCGTGCTCGGACTCACCGACACCCTGCGAACCGCGATGGGCGGGACCACCATCGGCGGGGAGCTCGGCGGCGTCGTGGCCGCCATGCTCCACGACGTCCTTCCCGCCGAGGAGTACGAGTCCGCTTGGCAGGCGGGTCGCGCACGGGCCCTTGAGGAGGCGGTCAGCGACGACTTCCGCTACTCCCCAACGGATCTGGCCAGCCCGGTGAAGGAGCTGACTCCGCGTGAGAAGGAGGTGCTCGGGCTCGTCGCCCAGGGGCTCACCGACCAGGTCGTCGCCACCACGCTGATCATCAGCGTGCACACGGTGAAGCAGCACCTCGCCAACATCTTCGACAAGTTGGGGGTGCGCACCCGCACGGCAGCGGCGCACTCTTTCCTGACCCGCGAACACTAGGGCCGACCCATCGGTCGGGTGCACGGCATCTCTCTGGTGGAATAGTGGGAAACGTTCTGCTGAAAGGATGGAGGAGCCAAGATGTCGCCTGTGCGCGTCCCTGACGGGGTGCTGCCGCTCACCCGTATCCCGGTGGCCAGGCTCGCACCCAACGTGGTCGTCGTCGGTGATCCCGCGCGTGCCCGGGCCGTGGGTGACCTACTGGAAGGGGCCTTCGAGCTTGCGAGCAACCGGGAGTACCTGAGCATCGGGGGGAGCTATCGAGGGGTGCCGGTCACGGTGGTGTCCCACGGTGTCGGCGGCCCGGGGGCCGGGGTGGCCTTCGAGGAGCTGTGCCGTGGTGGGGCGCGCCGGATCATCCGCGCCGGGACTGCAGGCGGCCTGCAGCCCGGTGTCGGTGATGGGGCCGTTGTCGTGGCGACGGCGGCGGTTCGCGAGGATGGTCTGACCGACCTCTTGGTGCCGCCGGGATTTCCGGCCGTCGCCGATGCCCGACTGAGCATCGCTCTCGAGGATGCCGCACGCTCGGCCGGTGTGAGCGAGGATCGGCTCCGCCGTGGTGTCGTCTACTCCAACGCGGCGTTCTACACCCATGACGTCCTGGGCGGGCGGCTCGATCTGTGGCAGCGCGCCGGGTGCGTGGCCGTCGAGATGGAGGCGGCGGCACTGTTCGTGATCGCCGGGCTGCACGGTGTGGCCGCAGCTGCCGCGCTTGCGGTCGACGGCAACCCGCTGGCCTCACACGACATCGCGATGGAGGGGTACGACCCGTTCCGCGATGTCGTGCGCGATGCTGTTGCCGTCGTCGTGACGGCCGCCCTCGAGGCCGTGGTCGCCCCTGATCCGACGCTCTGAACGGGCGGCTCTGACACCGCGCCGGCGGGCGTCTCCTTCGCCTTGTATACCCCTAGGGGGTAGGAGTACCCTCGACCCATGAAGACCAACTCGGACGCAACGCGAACCGTCGAGCAGCCCACCGCGATCGATCCGGTCTGCGGGATGAGCGTGGACCGGCACGGGCCGCTGCGAGTCGAGCAGGACGGCGTCACGTACCACTTTTGTTCGCAGGGGTGTCTGGATGCGTTCGGCGCTGACCCGCTTCGGTACACGAGCGTTGACGCGGAGCGTCCCGCCGCCGGTTCCACCTCGACCGGCCGAGGCGGAACCGGCACGGAGCGCACCGGCGACTCCGGCCCCGAGGAGGTCTCGGAGTACACCTGTCCGATGCACCCGGAGATCCGCCAGCCCGGGCCGGGCTCATGCCCGATCTGCGGGATGGCGCTGGAACCGGTGACGGTCACAGCAGAGGCCGGCCCGAACGCTGAGCTGGTCGACATGACCCACCGGTTCTGGGTCGGGCTGGTGCTGGCGGTGCCGGTGTTCCTTCTCGAGATGGGCAGCCACCTCTTCTCCGGGCTCCACGACCTGATCTCACCGACCGCGCTGAACTGGGTGCAGCTGGTGCTGGCAACCCCGGTCGTGCTCTGGGCGGGGTGGCCGTTCTTCGTCCGCGGGTGGGCCTCGATCCGGACCCGGAACCTGAACATGTTCACGCTCATCGCGATGGGCACGGGGGTGGCCTGGGTGTACAGCGTCATCGCGACCGTGACCCCCGGCATCTTTCCCGCGGCGTTCCGCGAGACCTCTCCCGGGATGGGGGTGGGCACCGTCGATGTCTACTTCGAGGCCGCCGCGGTCATCACCGTGCTGGTGTTGCTCGGGCAGGTTCTGGAGCTACGGGCCAGGGAGCAGACCTCCGGGGCGATCCGGGCACTGCTGGATCTGAGCCCGAAAACCGCTCGCAGGGTCACCGACGACGGCAGCGATGCAGAGATCGCCCTGGCGGAGGTGCAGGTCGGGGATCGGCTCCGGGTCCGCCCCGGGGAGCGGATCCCGGTCGACGGCTCCGTGCACGAGGGACGGTCCTCGGTGGATGAGTCTCTCGTGACGGGCGAAGCGATGCCCGTCACCAAGAGTGCCGGCGATGGCGTCATCGGCGGCACGATCAACCAGTCCGGAGGGCTGGTGATGGTTGCCGAGAAGATCGGTCGGGACACGATGCTGGCCCGGATCGTGGCCATGGTCGCCGATGCCCAGCGCTCGCGGGCCCCGATCCAGCGAATGGCTGACCGGGTCGCGGGGATCTTCGTGCCCGTCGTGATCGGTGTCGCCGTCATCGCGTTCGTCATCTGGGCCCTCTTCGGTCCGGACCCGAAACTCGCACACGCACTGATCGTGGCCGTCGCCGTGCTCATCATCGCCTGCCCCTGCGCGCTCGGCCTGGCCACCCCGATGTCGATCATGGTCGGGGTCGGGCGCGGCGCCGCGATGGGCGTCCTCATCAAGAACGCCGAGGCTCTCGAGCGGATGGAGAAGGTCGACACCCTCGTCGTGGACAAGACCGGCTCCTTGACCGAAGGGCGGCCCACCGTCACCGACGTCGTCCCGGCGGACGGCTTCGAGGAGGCTGAGATCCTGACCTTGGCTGCTGGAGTCGAGCGAGCCTCCGAACACCCTCTGGCCCACGCCATCGTCGAAGCCGCCACCAGCCGACACCTGTCGATTCCGAAGGTGCGCGACTTCGACTCCCCGGTCGGGCGCGGCGTCCAAGGAACGGTCGACGGGCGCCACGTCGTGATCGGCAGCTCCGACTTCCTTGCCTCCCACCAGATCGACACCACTGCTCTGCACCAACGGGCTGACCAGCTCCGCGCCGACGGAGCCACCGCCGTCTACGCCGGCGTGGACGGTGCACCTGCGGGGATCATCGCCATCGCGGACCCCGTCAAGGCCTCCACCCCCGCCGCCCTGGCCGCGTTGCGCAAGGAGGGGATCGAGGTCGTGATGCTCACCGGTGACAACCAGGTCACCGCCGATGCCGTGGGCCGTCTCCTGGGCATCACCCGAGTCGAGGCAGGAGTGCTACCGGACCACAAGAGCGACATCGTCAAGGCGCTCCGCAGCGAAGGCCGGGTCGTGGCGATGGCCGGGGACGGCGTCAACGACGCTCCCGCCCTGGCCGCTGCCGACGTCGGCCTCGCGATGGGTTCCGGTACCGACGTGGCCATGGAGAGTGCCGGTGTCACCCTGCTCGGTGGCGATCTGAACGGCATTGCCCACGCCCGCCGGCTGTCCGAGGCGACGATGGGCAACATCCGCCAGAACCTGATGTTCGCCTTCGCGTACAACGTCGCAGGAATTCCCATCGCAGCCGGGATCCTGTACCCGGTCTTCGGGCTCCTGCTCTCACCGATCATCGCCGCCGCTGCGATGGCATTGTCCTCGGTCAGCGTCATCGGCAACGCGCTTCGTCTCCGCACCCAGAAGCTCTGAACGAGGCCGCCCGAGAAGCGCAGGCGAGGATCAGGCAATCTCCCCGGCGCGCGACACCGAGTGCTCGGGTCGCGCGGCGGGCTCAGCCCTCCTTGATGACCCGGGTGCCGCCGGCGAACTTGTCGTTCCAGGCCTGGCGGTTGACGGTGTCGTTGCTGATACCGATGGCGATCATGACGACCGCGACGAGCTGGGCGACGGCTCCGATGACAGCACCGAGGATCGGGATGATCCCGGCAATGCCGAACGCTGTCCAGATGTTGCGGCGGATGGCCTGCTCCATCGTCGGGTTGCCGCCGGCAGGACCGAGCACGCGCAGCTTCAGGACCGACTTGCCGATGGTCTTGCCCTGGCTGGACTCCATGTAGGCGAAGTAGCCGAGGTAGAGCGCGGCGCTCAGGACGGCGTCGATGACTCCGCGCAGCAGACCTGAGCGGATGATGACCGCCACGATCGCGGCGAGGACGAAGTAGACGACCGCGATGATGATGCCGTCGATGAGACGGGCCAGAAACCGATCGAGGAGCTCACCTGGCCGGGGCCCCGTAGGGGGCTGGGCCGCGTAGCCGGGGGGTGGAGGGGGCGGAGGGGGTGGAGGCATCTCGTCTGACATGACTGCGAGCCTAGGCGATTGGAGCATCGGGGGTGGGGAGTTCGCGAGGTTGGCCCAGGGTCTCGCGCGGCAGGGTCGCGCCGCGCGACCCTCATCGTGTGCTCACGAAGACGGTTGCACTGTGCACGGTGGGGCCGTGAAGACCTACGTGGCGCCAACACCGACACCACGCGTGCCGAATCGGGGTTCGGCGCCTACCCGACTCGGATTCGATCACCGGCGCGGTCACCCTCCCTGCAGGACCTCACGTCGCCGCCGGTATTCCTCCTCGGTGAGGTCGCCCCTGGCGAATCGCTCCTCGAGGATCTGCTGCGCCGTGGGGGAGCCCGTGCCGGGTAAGGGGGTGCCGGCGACCGTTCGCCTCCGGTCGTGCCCAAGACCCCCGACGACGAGCACCACGAGGAGGACGATGAGGCCCACGACCACCAGGGATCCCAGTCCCATCCCCAGCCACGCGAGGCCACCCCAGCCACCGTGGGAGCCCATCATTGCGCCCCATCCGTCATCCGAACCCATCATTGCGCGCCATCCGTCGCTCCACACCATCGTGATGCTCCCTCCCGGGACGGTCATGTCCAGATGGTCGTCCCGACTCGAAGGCTGCGCGCGACGGGTGCCGTGGCTACCTCACTTTCGAGCATGCGCCAGCGTCGTGTCGGTATGCCGTGGTCTCCTGTGAAGGTTCCGTGAAGGCCACCCTGAGCGCGCGGCGCAGCGGGGGTGCGACAGATGCACCCGTTGTGCACGACAAGGATGACGACTGCGTCGAAGGGCTGGTCTCAGTCGAAGAGCGGCAGGGTGAGGGCATGCCACGTGCTCGGTCCGACGATGCCGTCAACCGGTGGAGCGAACATCGACTGGAACTCTCGGACGGCCGTGTCGGTCGCGGGGCCGAAGGACCCGTCGACCGCGGGGGAGCCCGGTACCAAGGTCTGGACGGCCTTGACCGCGTCACCGTGGTCACCGGACCGAACCGTCAGGACCAAGGAAGGCCAGTCGAACTGGCCCACGGTGCTGCCGATCTCTGTCGTCCGGAGGGTGTGCTGGAACGTCTGGAGCGCGGCGGCGCTCGCCGCCCCGAAGGTGCCGTCAGCAGCGATCGTGGCGCCCCTGGCCCGCAGCAGGTGCTGGGCAGCGAGCACCCTCCAGTTTTTCGGCTGGGAGGCTCCCTGCTTGACCAAGGGCCACGGAGCCGGACCCGGGGCCAGCGTGCTGAGGAAGGACCACGTCTGCGGGCCCGCGATTCCGTCTTCCCCCAGCCCCCACGACCGCTGGAACAAGCGGACCCGATCCGTCGTGGTCGGCCCGTAGGACCCGTCGACGGCCAGTGCATCCTCGCCCGGCGAAGAGAGGAGCCCGAACTGCTGGACGGCGCGGACCGCATCGCCCGTGGAACCCCCACTCGTGGTGATGACGAGAAGAGGCCAGGTGCTCGGCCCGACGACACCGTCAACCGCCACGCCTGCCACGGACTGGAACGCGCTCACTGCGGCCCGGGTGGCAGGACCGTATGACCCGTCCGGGACGACCGCGTGGCCACGCGAGCGAAGGAGGTACTGAATCCCCGACACGGCCGGCGACACCGCGCCGGACCCGGTTGTTCTCCACGGTTTGGTGTTCATGGCACCCTCCACGCTCGGCGACCCACCTCGCGCGGGCCTGCTCATTCCAAGAGTGCTCCTCGTGGCCCGGTGATACACCCGGGTCTAGGGTCGGGCGCATGCACGAAGGCCAGCGATTCGACGACGAAGCAGCGACGTGGGACGACGCCCCGGGCCACGAGGAGCGGCAGGTTGCGGTGGCCCGCGCCATCGAGCAGGCCGTTGCCCTCAGGCCCACGACGAGGGCCCTCGACGTCGGATCTGGCACCGGCCGGTTGAGCATCCTGCTCTCCGAACGGGTCGGTTCCGTTGTCCTGGTCGACCCCTCCGCCGGGATGGTGAAGGTGGCGCAGGAGCGGATCGAGGCCGCGGGACTCAGTGACCGACTACGGGCTGTCCGCGCAGACCTCACGACAGGTGCCCTGGACGGCACCTACGACGTGGCGTGGAGCTCCATGGCGTTGCACCACGTTCATGACCTGCAAGGGCTGCTTCGGTCCGTGGCGGGGCTCTTGGTCGGGGGTGGCCGGCTGGCCATCGCGGACCTCGAGGAGGATCGCGACGGTGCGTTCCACGCCGACAAGGTGGACTTCGACGGACACCACGGATTCGACAGGCAACGCCTCGCAGAGCAGTTGGCCCAGGCCGGATTCACCGACGTCAGCTTCGTTGAGGCCACCACCATCCCTAAGGGCGACCGCGAGTTCGGCGTGTTCTTGTGCACGGCGACCAAGAGTGAATGAGCCCGGCCGAGAGTCCTGAGGGCGAGAAGGACTTCCGCGTCAGGGGCTGGGTGACGACCTGTTGACCGCTGGCTCGCCCAGGTCGGGCTCGTCGAGGAGCTGCACCTGCGTGCCGGGCTCGTGCAGTTCGAGGATCACGATCTCGTTCGCCCCTGCCGTCCAGAGTGGCGCGGGGGCGTAGAGAGTCACTTGGGGCCCGATGTCCCAATAGCGGCCCAACAGAATGCCGTTGAGCCACAAGAAGCCCTTGCTCCACCCAGGGAGGGCGAGGAAGCCATCGCCGGGTTCCTCGACGTGAAGACGGGCTCGGGCGAAGACGGGCCCTGCCGTCTCGGTGCGCGGCCCGAACGTCAGGTCCGTGGTGAGGCCGGCGCGGTCGAGCCGGATCGCCGTGCTGTCCCAGCCGTGGATGAAGCGGTGCTCGAGGCGGATGCCGCTCACCCCCTTGCGCTCGCCGATTGCGCTCGCGAAGTTGATCCGGCCCTGGTTCTCCACGACGACCTCGAGCGATGTCCGCACACCGTCGGCACCGGAGGGCAGCGGGATCTGACGGGTGTCGTCATTGCGATCCAGCGTGCCGAGCACCTCGCCGTCGGCGATCACGGTGGCGCGGTCAGCCAGCCCGTCGAGCACGAGGTGGTGCTCCCCGGCAGGGACGAGAGCGTCCCCGCGGTAGTGGATCAGGCCGTGGTCCTGACCGAGGTCCTCCATCGAGCGTGGCATGGGGGCCGTGACAGGGGCGTCGAATACCTGCAGGGTGTCGCGCAGCGCCACCCAGTCGCGCACAGGAGCCACCTGGGCGGCCATCCGTGGTGTGAGATCGGGAGCCGGGGGCGGCGGCCCGCTGGCATAACGGAGGATCACGTCTCGGAATGCGTACCACTTCGGGGTCAGCTCGCCGGCCTCGCCGACCGCTGCGTCGTAGTCGTAGCTCGTGGTCGTGGGCTGGAACTGCCCGTCCTTGACGTTGCAGCCGTTCCAGAGTCCGAAGTTCGTGCCGCCGTGGGCCATGTACAGGTTCACGCTGGCCCCGGCTCGCAGCATGTCGTCCAGCACCTTGGCAGCGTCCTCTGGGTCGCGGGTGTGGTGCTGTTCGCCCCAGTGGTCGAACCAGCCGTTCCAGTACTCCATGCACATGTCCGGACCATTCGGCTGGAACCTGCGCAGCTCGGCGAAGGACTCCGCCGCGCGGGACCCGAAGTTGGCCGTGGCGAGGACACCGGGAATCGAGCCCGACTCGAGCCAGTCCGAGCCGGGGCCGTCGGAGGTGAAGAGGAGGACGTCGACCCCGCGCTCGACCAACGCGGCCCGGCAGTGTTCGAGGTAGTCCGCGTCGTCGCCGTAGGAGCCGTACTCGTTTTCCACCTGGACGGCGACGACCGGACCACCGTTGGTCGCCAGGAGCGGCCTCATGACGGGCGCCACGGCATCCAGCCAGGCGTCGACCGCTGCGATGAAGGCGGGATCGGAGCTGCGCAGGTGCAGGTCGGGAACGGACATGAGCCAGGCGGGCAGCCCGCCGAAATCCCACTCGGCGCAGATGTACGGGCCAGGGCGCACGATGACGTCGAGGCCGAGCTCACCGGCCAGCTCGACGAAGCGGGCGAGGTCTGCCGCACCGGTGAAGTCGAACTCACCCCGAACCCGCTCGTGGACGTTCCACGCGACGTAGGTCTCGATGGTGTTCAGGCCCATCGCCGCCAGACGGCGCAGGCGGTCCTGCCATAAGTCCGGGTGGACGCGGAAGTAGTGGATGGCGCCGGAGATGATCTGGTGCGGCGCACCGTCACGCAGGAACTGCCCGTCGGAGACGCTCACGAGGGGCCTGCGGGAGCGCGGGCTCGGCGGCGGAGGCATGAGAGGGTCCTGTCTGGGTCATTGGCCGTTGCTCTGGCGCCGGTCCGGGCGCACCGTAGCGTGGTGCACGTCCTGGCACCGGAGATTCCGTGCTCGATTAATTCGAGCGCCAAACGAAGTATTCAGTCTCGGCGAGTTGGAAGTCAACCCTGCAAGCTCAACGGGCCAGCCCAAGCGAGGGGCCTGTCCGGGCGCCCGCGGAGTCGCCCGTGGTCGGGAGGGTGTCCGCGGAGAGGATCAGACGTCGGCCCCGCTGGCGGGGTGAACGGTGTCGGTCGCGCTCCGCGCGGGGATGATGGTCGGGTCCTGGAACACCCGCTCGAGGGCGAGGTGGGCGCCCCCCCGTGCGGCGGACAGCAGCCCGAGCCTGGAGATCGTCACCAGTGCTGCGCTGCCGGCATCCATCGCCCTGGCGTCGAGACCGGCGGTGACCGGGCCGATGAGGTATTCGCCGAAGAAGGCGAAGTAGCCGCCCAGCACCACGGCCCGAGGGTTGAGCACGTCGATGAGGATCGACAGCCCACTGACGAGGTCGGAGGCGATCGCGCGCAGGGCGGTGATGGTGCCTTCGTCACCGGCGTCGGCCCGGGACCGGAGCGTGGCCATCCGTTCGGCCAACGGATGCCCTGGGTCGTTGACGGGGTCGTCGTCCGTGGTGGCACGGCGCAGGAAGGCGGCCAGGCCCACCATCGTCTCCCAGCAGCCGGTGCGCCCGCAGTTGCACGGGCGGCGCTCGGGGTCGAGG
>JBDTDY010000391.1:0-2838 GCA_039922835.1 Ornithinibacter sp. | reverse complement strand
GACCGGCACCGCGGCGTCGGGTGACACCACCGCCCTCGCAGAGGGAGCTGACGCCATCCGCGCCGAGGCGGAACGGGTGCTCGCTCCGGCGAGCCTGAACGCCTGGGTGGGTGGCCCGGGCGGGCTCATCGCCGACTTCGCCAAGGCGTTCGCCGGCATCGACGGCATCCTGCTCGGCGTCGCGCTCCTCGTCGTCCTCGTCATCCTGCTCATCGTCTACCGCAGCCCCATCCTTCCGGTGGCCGTGCTGCTCAGCGCGCTCTTCGGTCTGTCCGCGGCCTCGTTGGTGGTCTACCAGCTGGCGAAGAACGACGTCATCACCTTGTCGGGGCAGTCCCAGGGAATCCTGTTCATCCTCGTCGTGGGCGCCGCCACCGACTACGCGCTGCTGCTGGTGAGTCGGTTCCGCGAGGCACTGCACGACGAAATGAGCTCGTGGGATGCGTTGCGCACGGCATGGCGGGCCTCGGTCGAGCCGATCGGCGCCTCGGCCGCAACCGTCATCCTCAGCCTGCTCTGTCTCCTGCTCGCCGAGCTGCAGAGCACCTCCGGGCTCGGCCCGGTGGGAGCGCTCGGCATCGCCGGTGCGTTCCTGGCCTCGTTGACCTTCCTCCCCGCCGTGCTGCTGCTCTTCGGCCGAAAGGCGTTCTGGCCGTTCTCTCCACAGATCGACCACGTTCACGCGGAAGACGTCGTCGGATCCAAGAAGCTCTGGGGTCGGGTCGCGGGCATGGTGGGTGCGCACCCGCGTCGGACCTGGGCCCTCACCCTGATCGTGCTCCTCGCTGCCGCTGCCTTCGCGCCGACCTTCAAGGCTGGTGGGGCCACCATCGAGGAGACATTCATGAACGACGTCGACTCGATCACCGCCCAGAAGGTCATCGAGGCGCACTTCGCGGCGGGGGCCGCCAATCCGCTCCAGGTCGTCGTGCCCCAGGGTGACGCCATGGCGGCGCTGAAGGTGGTGTCCTCCGATCCCGGCATCGCAACGGCATACATCGGTCTGGTGCCACCGCAGCCCGGGCAGCCCGACGTCCCGGCGAAGGTCGTCGACGGGAACGTGCTCCTGCAGGCCACCACCAAGGGTGCGGCCGACAGCCAGGAGGGCGAGGACACCGTGCGGCGGTTGCGCGCCGACCTCGACGCGGTGAGCACCGATGCCCTCGTGGGCGGCAACGCGGCGACCAACCTCGATGCCCTCGACGCCAGCGGTCGTGACCTTCGCGTCATCGTGCCGACCATCCTGCTCGTGATCTTCGTGGTACTCGCCCTCCTGCTTCGTTCTCTCGTCGCACCTCTGGTCCTCGTCGTCGGCAACGTCGTGTCCTTCGCCGCGACGATCGGCATCTCTGCGCTGGTCTTCGACCACGTCCTCGGCTTCAAGGGTGGTGACCCGGCGATTCCGCTCTACGGTTTCGTCTTCCTCGTGGCGCTGGGGATCGACTACTCGATCTTCCTGATGACCCGGGTGCGCGAGGAGTCGATCGTGCGGGGGACGAGGACGGGGGTGCTGGTCGGTCTGGCAGTCACCGGCGGGGTGATCACGAGTGCGGGAATCGTTCTCGCAGCGACGTTCTCGGCGCTGGCCGTGTTGCCCATCACGTTCCTCGTGCAGATCGCGTTCATCGTCGGCTTCGGGGTCCTCCTGGACACCTTCGTGGTGCGCTCGCTCCTCGTTCCGGCCATGGCCCACGACATCGGACCCAGGGTGTGGTGGCCTGCGCGATTGACTGCCGATGGTGGCGCCTCGGGTCCCGGCAGGCATGCGACCGGCCACCACCCCGTGGCCGCCGAAACGGTCCGGGTGGATCAGCCGTGACGAGGGTCGCACTCGCTGGTTTCGGGTCTGCAGGTCAGGGCATCCACGCACCGCTGCTGCTGGCCGCCGGGTGTGAGGTGGTCGCGGTGTCGACGTCGGACCAAGAGCGGGCCTCCTCAGCCCGCCACCTCCTGCCCGACGTGCAGGTCGTCCCGCGCCTGGAGCAGCTGCTCGTGCTCCCCGACATCGACCTCGTCGTGCTCGCCACCCCGAGTGGGGCGCACGCCGCGCAGGTGCGAGCCGTCGTCGAGGCCGGCCTCGCGTGCGTGGTCGACAAGCCGCTCGCCGTCGATGCTCCCAGCGGCGCCGACGTCGTGCGCGGTGCCGCGGATGCCGGGGTGCCGCTCACCGTCTTCCAGAACCGCCGCTACGACGCGGAGCACGCCACCGTTGCCCAGGTGCTCGCGCAAGGCCTCGTCGGTGAGCCGTTCCGCTTCGAGATGCGCTGGGAGAGATGGCGGCCGGTGCCCAAGGACCGTTGGCGAGAGAACTCCGCACCGACCGAGGGCGGCGGCATCCTGCTCGACCTGCACAGCCACCTCGTCGACGCGGCGGTGCAGCTCTTCGGGCCGGTCGAGTCCGTGTTCGCGACCGTGGCAGCGCGCACCACGCCGGCGGAGGACGATGCCTTCCTGGTGTGTCGTCACGCCGGGGGAGTGCGCTCACACCTGGGGGCGACGTCGGTGTCCGGGGCGCCGGGGCCGAGGGTGCGGCTGCTCGGTGACCACGCGGCATACGTCCTCGCCGACTTCGAGGGGGAGACGCACCCGTGGACGGGTCAACGTGACGCGGACCCCGGGCACTGCGGGTGGCTGTACCGCGGCGAGCAGCGGGAGGCCGTGCCGAGGGCGGTGAGCGAGCAGGCCGACTTCTACCGGGCGGTCGCCACGGCGCTCGCGGGCGACAGCCCGCAGGCCGCCATGCCGGTCGACCCGTGGGACGCCGTGCACACCCTCGCTGTCATCGACGCCGCCCGCGTCTCGGCGGCACAGGAGTGCGTCGTGACGGTGCAGACACCC
>JBDTDY010000390.1:0-2784 GCA_039922835.1 Ornithinibacter sp. | reverse complement strand
CCCGCACATGAAGTAGAGCTTGACCTGTCGCCAGCCCGCCCCGTACGCGGCGGCGACGGTGCGGATGAGGTCGTCCTCGGTCACCATCTTGTTGATGACCTTGCGGATGCGCTCGGAGCCACCCTCGGGCGCGAAGGTGAGGCCGGAGCGACGACCGTTGCGGGTGAGCTCGTTGGCGAGGTCGATGTTGAAGGCGTCGACCCGGGTGGAGGGAAGGGAGAGCCCGGTGTTGGTGCCCTCGTAGCGGTCGGCCAGCCCCTTGGCCACCTCGGCGATCTCGGAGTGGTCGGCCGAGCTGAGTGAGAGCAGACCAACCTCCTCGAAACCAGTTGCGGCCAGGCCGCGTTCGACCATCTCACCGATACCGGTGATCGACCGCTCACGCACCGGGCGGGTGATCATCCCGGCCTGGCAGAACCGGCATCCGCGGGTGCAGCCACGGAAGATCTCGACCGACATCCGCTCGTGCACCGACTCGGCCAGCGGCACCAGCGGCTGCTTGGGGTAGGGCCACGCGTCGAGGTCCATGACGGTGTGCTTCGCAACCCGCCACGGCACGCCCGCGGTGTTGGGGGCGATGCGCTGGATCCGCCCGTCGGGAAGGTAGCTCACGTCGAAGAGCGACGGCACGTAGACACCGCCCGTGCGCGCGAGCCGCAGGAGCACCTCGCGCCGGCCCCCGGGTCGGCCCTCGCGCTTCCACTGTCCCACGATGTCGGTGATCGCGAGCACCGCCTCCTCGCCGTCGCCCACGACAGCGGCGTCGACGAAGTCGGCGATCGTCTCGGGGTTGAAGGCGGCGTGCCCCCCGGCGACGACGATCGGGTGGGTGTCGTCACGGTCGACGGCATGCAGCGGGATGCCGGCCAGGTCGAGGGCGGTGAGCATGTTGGTGTAACCGAGCTCGGTCGAGAACGACATGCCGAGCAGGTCGAACTCCCCTACGGCCCGATGCGAGTCCACCGTGAACTGCGGCACCCCGTGCTCACGCATGAGCGCCTCGAGGTCCGGCCACACGGCATACGTGCGCTCGGCCAGGGCGTCGGGGCGCTCGTTGATCACCTCGTAGAGGATCATGACGCCCTGGTTGGGCACACCCACCTCGTAGGCGTCTGGATACATCAGGGACCAGCGCACGGTGGCATCCCCGGCGACGTCCCAGGCCTTGATGGTGGAGTTGAGCTCGCCGCCGACGTACTGGATGGGCTTGCTCACCTGCTCGAGCAACGGCTCGAGGGCGGGGAAGATCGAGTCACCGGGCATCCCCCAAGGGTAGGTCGCGCGGCGGAGGGACCCAAACGTTGCACCACGGGGGGTGATCGGGGCGTCGTCCTCGTGCTTGGCTGGGGGCATGAGCGAAGAACAGCAGGTCGACCTCGTCGTCGTCGGACTCGGCCCCGGTGGGGAGCACCTCGCCACCGAGGCGGCCAAGGCCGGGCTGGCGGTCATCGGCATCGATGAACGGCTCGTCGGCGGCGAGTGCCCCTACTACGGCTGCATCCCCTCCAAGATGGTCATCCGCGCCGCGAACTCGCTCGCCGAGACCCGCCGGGTGGCAGCCCTCGCCGGTTCGGCCCAGGCCACCCCCGACTGGTCGGTCGTCGCGATCCGCATCCGCGAGGAGGCCACCGACGACTGGGACGACACCGTCGCGGTCGAGCGCCTCGAGAAGGCTGGGGTGCGTTTCGTGCGGGGCCACGCCCGGCTCGTCGCCGACGGGGTGGTCGAGGTCGACGGCGCCCGGTATGCCGCGTCGCGCGGGGTCGTGCTGAACACCGGCACCGCTCCCGCAGCACCACCGATCGACGGCCTGGCCGACACTCCCTACTGGACCAACCGGGACGTCTTCAAGACCACCGAGCTCCCCGCGAGCATGGTCGTCATCGGGGGCGGGGCGATCGGGGCCGAGCTCGCTCAGGCCTTCGCGCGGTTCGGGACGAAGGTGTCACTCCTCGAGGCCGCCCCGCGGATCCTGGCCCCTGAGGAGCCCGAGGCCTCGGCCGTGGTGGCCTCGAGCTTCGCCGCCGACGGCGTGCAGGTGCTGGCCGGGGCGTCCATCACGTCGGTGCTCCACGCGGACGGCACCTTCACCATCGCGCTCACCGATGCGGGCGGCACCGACCTGGAGCTCACGGCCGACCGGCTCCTGGTTGCCGCCGGGCGCCGACCCAACATCTTCGACATCGGCCTCGAGACCGTGGGCCTGGACCCGCAGGCAGCCACCGTCGAGACCGACGCGCGGATGCGCGCCGGCGAGCGCCTCTGGGCCATCGGCGACATCGTCGGCAAGGGCGCCTACACCCACATGTCGATGTACGAGGCCGACGTGGCGCTGGCCGACATCCTCGGCCGTGACCGCAGCGAGGCGCAGTTCCACGCCGTGCCGCGGGTGACCTTCACCGACCCCGAGGTCGGCTCGGTCGGCCTGAGCGAGCAGCAGGCCCGGGATGCCGGCATTGACGTCGCGGTCGGGCTGGCCCCCCTCGAGGAGTCGGCCCGGGGGTGGATCCAGGGCCCGGACGGTCACGGCGTCATCAAGCTCGTGCAGGACCGGGTGGCCGGCCACCTCGTGGGCGCCACCTCGGTGGGGCCGATGGGCGGTGAGGTGCTCTCGATGCTCGCGCTCGCCGTGCACGCCAAGGTGCCGACGACGACCCTGCGCTCGATGGTGTTCGCCTACCCGACGTTCCACCGCGCCGTCTCCACCGCACTGTCCGACCTCGAGCAGTGAGCGCACGCAGGGCCCCCCTGCTCGACGTATTGCGATCCACCCACGTTCTGGCC
>JBDTDY010000389.1:0-2815 GCA_039922835.1 Ornithinibacter sp. | reverse complement strand
GGTGTCGCGGCGGCGACGTGGGCGTGGAGGTGGGGCCCGCAGTGGCCCGAGACCTGCAGGCCAAAGGATGCCGCCACGGCCGCTACGCGCACGAACTCACTGATTCCCCCACACCGTGACACGTCGGCCTGGAGGCAGTCGACGGCACCGGCCGCGCACATCCTGCGGAAGTAGTAGACGTCGTACCCGTATTCGCCGGCCGTGACGTCGGCGGACACTGCGTCGCGGACCTCGCGCAGACCGTCGAGGTCATCGGAGGAGACCGGCTCCTCGAACCACCGCACGTCCAGGTCGGCAGCGGCAGCCATGACCCGAATGGCCTGCTTGCGGGTGTATCCGCCGTTGGCGTCGACAAAGAGCTCGGTGTGCTCGCCGATGGTGGCCCGGGCTTGGCGCATCCGTTCGAGATCACGGCCGGGGTCCGCGCCCCAGGACTCCCCAATCTTGATCTTCACCCGGGGGATCGCCTGCTCCAGGGCCCAGTGGCCCAGTTGGTCTCGTAGCTGCCGTTCGTCGTACGTGGTGAAACCACCGCTGCCGTAGACGGGAACCTCCGTGCGAACCGCGCCGAGGAGGTGGTGGAGGGGGATGTCGAGCAGCCGAGCCTTGAGGTCCCACAGGGCGACGTCCACTGCGGAGATGGCGTAACCAGCGATGCCGGGGCGTCCGGCGTTGCGCACCGCTCTGATCATGGCCTGGGAAGCTCCCGCGACGTCCATCGCGTTGCGCCCGTTCACGACGTCGGCGAGCTCGTCCTTGACGAGGGTGGCACAGGCAGTGGGCCCATAGGTCCAGCCCATGCCCTCGACGTCGCCGGAGCGGGTGCGGACCAGCACCATCGTGGTGGAGTCCCAGCTGATGGTTCCATCGGCCTCTGGCGCATCGGTGGGAACGGTGTAGGCGCTGACCTCGACGCTGTCGATCCTGGCGTCGGTCACGGCGTTGATGGAGGCTTTCGTCATGCTGACTCCTGGGTGGGGGTGGTCGTCGCTGACCGTTCAGCTGCCTCGGCGCGCGGTCGCGATGAGACGCTGCGCGGCCCGGGCTGCGACGGACATGATGGTCAACGCCGGGTTGGCACTGCCCTGGGTCGGCAGCACGCTGCCGTCGGTGATGTACAGGTTGGGCACCGCGAAGGTGCGACAGTTCCCGTCGACGACGCCGTGCTGCTCGTCGGCCGCCATCCGCGCGCCGCCGACCAGGTGCGCATACCGGTCGATGGTGATCACCTCATCGGCTCCGGCTGCGCGCAGGATGTCCTCCATCACGCCCTGGGCCGCGCGCATCAGCGCAGCGTCGTTCTCGCACTGGGAGTATGAGAAGTTCGCGACCGGAAGCCCGTGCCGGTCCCTCTCCTGCGACAGGGTCACCCGGTTCTCGGCCTGCGCGATGAACTCACACAGCGCTCCGAGGCATGACCAGTGCACGTAGTCACTCATGTATTCACGCAGGTCCGCGCCCCAGTGGCCCTGGGCTGCGACGTGCTCCGCCCAGGTGATGGGCAGCGGTGACACCGTCTGGATGGAGAACCCCCGCTTGTAGGACTTGGACGGATCGGTCTCGTAGAAGGCCTCGGTGCTCACCTCCGGCGGCGGCGCCTTGAACATGCGCACCTCCGCATCGAAGCGGCCGGCCGTCTGCGGGGCCCCCTGCACCATGAGGTATCGACCGACCTGGTCGAAGTCGTTGCACAGTCCTTCGGGGAACCGGGTGCAGGCCGAGTTGAGCAGCAACCTCGGGGTCTCGATGGAGTATCCGGCGATGGCGACCATGCTGGCCCGCTGGAACCGGGCGACACCGTCACTGACGTAGTGCACCCCGGTGGCCCGCCCGGTGTGCTCATCGACCTCGACCCTGGTGACCATCGCGTTGGCGCGGACCTCGGCTCCGTGGGCCAGCGCGTCAGGGATGTGGGTGATCAGCGGCGAGGCCTTGGCGTTGACCTTGCACCCTTGGAGGCAGAAGCCGCGGTAGATGCAGTGCGCGCGGTTGCCGAAGCGACCGTTGACGATGGCGACCGGGCCGACCTTTGCGGTGAGGCCCATGGCTTCGGCGCCGCGGAGGAAGATCTCCCCGTTGCCACCGACCGGGTGAGGTCGGTAGGGGTAGGAGTGCGGATGCCCCCACGGCCACTTCTCGCCGGCGACCGGGAGCTCCTCCTCGATCGCCTCGTAATAGGGCAACAGGTCGGCGTAGGAGATCGGCCAGTCGGCCCCCACCCCGTCCTCGGTGAGCGTGGTGAAGTCGCTGGGGTGGAAGCGCGGCGTGTAGCCCGCGTAGTGAACCATCGAGCCGCCGACCCCTCGACCGGAGTTGTTCGAACCCAGCGGGACCGGGTCGGAGCCGGAGATGACTCGAGGTTCGGTCCAGTAGAGGTGGTGGGAGCCGGCTTCGTCGCTGACCCAGTCGGTGTCGGGGTCCCAGAACGGCCCGGCGTCCAGCACGACGACTCGCCAGCCGGCCCGGGCAAGTCGTTGGGTCATCGTCGAGCCGCCGGCACCGCACCCGACGACAACCAGGTCGACCTCGTCGGTGTCCTCGAAGCGGCGCATGTCCTGGCGCAGCTGGTGGTTGACCCGCTTGCCGTCGGCGGGCAGCAGCCACGCGGACTCGTTGCGATCGCGCACCGCACTCATGACGTCCCCCGGAGCGGGTCCTCGGACGGTTTCGCGTCGTGGACCTCGAACGGTTCCAGCCTGTCGACCCCGGCGTTCTTGTACCCACGGGGGTAGGCAGGTCCGGAGAAACCGATCTCGTTCCACGCCGAGGGGTGGGAGTAGAAGGCGGTGCAGGAGTACCGCGTCCACAGGCTCCA
>JBDTDY010000388.1:0-2529 GCA_039922835.1 Ornithinibacter sp. | reverse complement strand
ACGTAGTCACCCTCCCCGACGTCGAAGGCGCCGAAGACCGTTTCCACCCGGGCCCGTCCCCGCTCGACGTAGACGACCTCGTCGCCGATGCCGTTGCGATACCACGGGCTCGGCGCACCGGCCACGGCATACGACAGGCGCACGTCACCGTTTCCGAGGAGCAGGCGCCGGCCGGTGACGACGTCGGTGTCCTTGACGACCTTCGCCGGGAAGAGGTCGTGCGGCTTCAGGTGGCGCGGCAGGAGCGGGTGGTTGGGCGTCGTGGAGAGGTCACCGATGGTCCACTCGCGGTACTCCGCGATCGTCGAGGGGATGTTGCGGTGGTAGAGCAGCGAGGAGTCGGAGGAGAAGCCCTCCTCCCCCATCAGCTCCTCGTAGTAGAGCTCCCCCTTGCCGCGCTTCGCGGGTCGTCGGTGCTGGGTGTGCCGCTTCGGGGGGATGCTGCCCATGCTCTGGTAGTGCGCCACTGTCTCGTCCACCTCGGTGTGGTCGGTTCCTGCTCTGACCTGTCTCCCTCTCACCCTAGGACGACGCGTCGTCGGGTGGCACCCCGTGGGCGCTCGGCGTCATGATGGGTCGATGGCGGCGCGCACCTTCGTCAACGTCCTCCACGTCGACCTCGACCAGTTCATCGCGGCTGTCGAGGTGCTGCGCCACCCCGAGCTCGCCGGGCGCGAGGTCGTCGTCGGTGGTCGAGGTGACCCCACCGAGCGGGCGGTGGTCTCCACCGGGAGCTATGAGGCTCGCGAGCGCGGGGTGCGGTCGGGGATGCCGTTGCGGGTCGCTGCCCGCAAGGCACCGGATGCCGTGTTCCTTCCCGTCGACGGTCCGCACTACCTCGCCGCCTCGGAGGAGGTCTTCGCCGCCGTGCGCGGTCTCGGGCTCGTCGTCGAGGTGCTCGGTTGGGACGAGGGCTTCGTCGGGGGTGACGCCGACGACCCCGAGGCACTGGCTCGCCGCATCCAGGCAGCGGTGCTCGAGCGCACCCGGCTGCACTGCTCCGTCGGCATCGGCGACAACCGGGTCCGTGCCAAGATCGCCACCGACTTCGGCAAGCCCCGAGGGGTCTACCGGCTGACGGCGCAGAACTGGTTCGAGGTGATGGGCCACCGACCGACGCTCGCGCTGTGGGGTGTCGGGTCCCGGGTCTCCGCGCGACTGGAGGCACACGGCATCCGCACCGTGGCAGACCTCGCCGCGGCCGACGAGGCGGTGCTCACTCGCGAGTTCGGTCCGCGGATGGGCACCTGGTATGCCGCCCTCGGTCGCGGCGAGGGCAGCGCCGAGGTCGACGACACCCCTTGGGTGGCGCGCAGCCACAGCCGCGAGACGACCTACCAGCAGAACCTCACGACCCCCGGGCAGGTCCGCGACGCCGTGCGAGTGCTCACCGACCAGGCGCTCGAGGACGTGCGGCGCGAGGGTCGGCCGGTGGCGCGGGTCGGGCTGAAGATCCGCTATGCGCCCTTCTTCACCGTCAACCGCAGCCGCAAGCTCCCTTCGACGACGTCGGACCCGGCGCGGGTGCACGAGGTGGTCCAGGGCCTGCTCGCGGACCACCTCGAGGAGGGACGCGAGGTGCGCCTGCTCGGGGTCCGCGCCGAGATGACGATGCCCGAAGGTGGCGAGGAGGTCGAGCGCACGCCGGTGCGGGGCCGGGTCTGAGGGCCGCCGCGATAGGTTGACGCCATGTCGCGCACCCCGGCCCTGTTCCGCGCCCTGGTCGACGACGCCGCCGTCTTCCCCCCCGGCAACGCCTCCTTGCCGAATGCCGTGCGCAGCCACCGTGCCCACCGGGCGGGCGCCGCCGCAGGGGTGGTGGGGCCCCTGCTCGTGCCCGCCGGCTCGCACCGCGAGCTCGTCACCGTGCTGGACCAAGAGCAGGCGGGAGAGACGCTGGAAATCGGCCTCATCGCGCGCCCCGGCAGCGACGCGAGCGTGCTCGGCGCTGCGCAGAAGACGCTCGCGCCGCTCACCGGCGTGCACGTCGTCGGCGCCGAGCTCGGCTGGCAGTGGGACTGGCGCGGGCTCGGCCTGGACGACCTTCCCCTCGCGCTGGAGATCCCGCGGGGCGCCAAGCACGACGCTGCCCTGGTCGACGTGCGGACCGCACGCGCCGAGGGCCTCCCGGTCCTCGCCAAGCTGCGCACCGGACCCACACCCACCTGGCCCTGGCCCGACGAGGACGAGCTGGCGGCCTTCCTGTGCGTCACCGCCGCCGCAGGCCTGCCGTTCAAGCTCACCGGCGGGCTGCACCATGCCGTGCGGGGAAGGTATGTCGTGGACGGCGCACCTGAGGAGAACCACGGCGTCCTCAACGTGCTGCTCGCCACCGCGAGCTCGCTCGAGGGGGCCCCGCGCGAGGAGGTCGCCGCCCTCCTCGCCGTCCGCGAGGGCCAGGCGCTGGCAGCGCTGACCTCCGCGTGGACCGACGCCACCGCCGCCCGAGTGCGCGAGCGCTTCACGGCATACGGCTGCTGCACCGTGACCGACCCCATCGGCGAGCTGACGGCCCTGGGCCTGCTGCCG